>NZ_JBEYFC010000083.1:0-25192 GCF_040634175.1 Streptomyces sp. NPDC007162 | reverse complement strand
CGCATCCGCAGGGCCGTCCGGGCCCGCGGACACTTCCCCAACGAAGCCGCCGCTCTCAAGTGCATCTACATGGCGCTGATGAGCCTGGACCCGACCGGGAAGGGACGCAAGAGGTGGACCATGCGCTGGAAAGCACCCCTGAACGCGTTCCAGATCGCTTTCGAAGGCCGCCTGACTCCGAGCAACAACTGACCATCAACAACCAAGATCAGCCGTTAAATTGACACACCCTCGTCCAGGAGATGTCAGGCCAGCTGGAAGCCTCCGCCCGTCAGTACGAACTCCTCGCCTCAGATGAGCGTTTGAGCTCGCGCGATCGAGCCCGGGCGCGGCTCTGGGTGGGTACGGCGCTGAGCAAGGAGGGCGACAACGAGTACGCCACCGGCGTCATGGTCGAGGCCACCCGCTCCTTCGAGGACCTGGGCGAACCGGAGGACTGGTCGGTCGCGCACCAGAAGCTGGCCCTGGCCCACCGCGGTGCCGGCGACCTGAAGCAGGCCCTGCAGTACATCGACATCGCGCGGACCACCGGCACGGTCGACTCCCCGATGCAGCGGGTGCGGTTGGACACCGCGTACGGGCACATCCTTCTGTCGGATGCCGCGACCCGGAATGATGGGCTGTCCGTCCTCGATCAGGCGGCACAGGCGGCTCGCCAGTACCGGCTGAGCCACCAGCTGCGCAGCATCGAGGGCATCCGAAAGGGCCAGCAGGGATGAGCCAGGGAGTGCCAGTGCCGCAGCACGAGCAGCGCCAGATCACCGACGAGCAGTTCCATGACGCGACGCTGATCTGGAACTACCACCAGATGGGCCACGAACAGCGGCCCTGCTCGGCAGCGATCGGCCTGGGCAGCCACGACCTCGGGGTGGCCACCGCGGCCGCCGATCTGTACCGGGTGGGCCTCTTCCCGGTTGTGGTGTTCAGCGGCGGCAACAGCCCCACCACCCGCGCCCGTTTCCCGCGCGGCGAGGCGGTGCACTACCGCGAGCATGCGCTGAGCCTGGGTGTGCCGGACGAAGCGATCCTGGTCGAGCCGGAGGCAGCCAACACTGGTCAGAACATCACGTTCTCCCGCGAGCTGCTGGCCGAGGCCGGCATCGCGGTGGAGTCGCTGCTGCTGATCTCCAAGCCGTACATGGAGCGTCGCTCGTACGCGACGTGCCGCAAGTTGTGGCCGGAGGTCGAGGTCGTGTGTGCGTCCGAGCCGCTGGAGCTGGACGACTACATCAAGTCGATCGGCGACGAGAAGCTCGTTGTCGACATGCTCGTCGGTGACCTGCAACGGGTGATCGAGTACCCGAAGCTCGGCTTCGCCGTCGAGCAGGACGTACCGGGGGATGTGTATGACGCTTACGAGCGCCTCCTGGGCGCCGGTTTCGACAGCCGCCTCATCAGCGGCTGAACCACTCCACGTCCGGCCGCCGGGCGCGGTGTGCGCGATCCACCAACCGAATGTGTTCCCGCGGCTTTCCACGCTGGCCAAGCTGTACGCCGCCGACCGGTGGATCGTCCTCGACGACGTCCAGTTCGCCCGGCGCGACTACCAGCGCCGGGCTCGTCTGGCGGCCCTGGACGAGCCCGCTCGGCAGCAGTGGCTCACGCTCCCGACCCGCCTTCCTCACGGGCGCCCGACATCGATCGACCAGGCACGGCTCGCCGAACCCGGCCGATCCCGTCGCACCGTCAGCCTGTTGACACGCCAGTACTACGGCCGCAGCCGCTACTGGCCCGCGGTGCGCGACGTCCTGGACGCGGTTCTCGATCAGTTCGAGGACACGGACCGTGTATCCGACGTTGCCAAGGCGTCGACGATCGCCCTGCTCACCGCGTTGGGCTGGAGCGGCGAGGTACTGCGCAGCAGCGCGATTCCGACCCGGGTGGGCCGGTCAGAGAGACTCGCCGACCTCGCCGCGGCCACCAGCAGCACCCACTACCTCTGCGGCACGGGCGGCTGGCGCTACCTCGACACTCAGGCGTTCGATGGCCACGGCATCCGGGTGCTGTCCTTCCACACCCCTGTGGACACGGGCGACCCGCTCTGGCGGTGGGCCCGCCACATCAGCAGCCTCTGGGCGCTGAGCCGGATCGGGCCGGAAGCCCTGGCTGCCATGCTGGCGGCCCAACGAGACCATCGGCTTATGGAGGGCTTCACGTGACCGAGCCGCAGGTGCCGGGCAAGAAGCCGTTCCTGTACGGCGTGGTGTGCGCGGCCGGGGTCGCCGGCGACGTCGGCAAGCTGCTCACTGCGGCGAAGGAGCACTGGGACGTCGGCGTCGTCGCCACCCCACGGCACTGGGCTTTCTCGACACCGAGGCGATCGAGACGCAGACCGGCTACCCCATCCGCTCCGCCTGGCGAACACCCGGCGAGGCCCGCCCACTGCCGCCTACGCCTCTGTGCTTCTGGACGCGGGGGGAGAGCATCAAGGCGCTCTCCGAGTACCTCGGCCACTCGGACCCCGGCCTCACGCTGCGGACGTACACGCTGCCCCGGCCGCCCGACGCCCCCGCACCAAAAAGGGCGAGGCCCGGAGACCTCGCCCGCCTACCTCGGGAGGAAACTCAGCTCACGGCCACACCAAGCAATACGGCTGGTGCCCCGCCTCATGCAGCCGATGCGAGAAGTCCTGCCATTCGTGCAGCAGTTGGTACACGTTGAACGCGTCCCTCGGGCCGCCCCGGTCCGGGACCGTCGACCAGATGAAGGCCGCCGCGCCGACCGCTTCCTCGCCCACGCCGCGCAGGGGGTCGACCACCGTCATGGGGAGCTTGACCACCGCGTAGTCGGGGTGCAGGACGATCAGTTCCAGCGGGGGCACCTTGTGCAGCGGCACACCCTCGATGCCCGTCAGCACCATCGCGGCCATCGTCTCCGGCTTGATCTTCGTGAACATGCCGTTCATGCCGAGCTCGTCGCCGCCGAGTTCCTCGGGACGCATGGAGATCGGGACACGGGCCGCGGTCGCGCCGTCCGGTGCGCCGAAGTATTTGTACGTCACCCCCACCCGACCACCATTCCTGCTCCCGGTCTCGGGACGGTCGATTCCGCGATCGATCCGCCGGGCCCTCTGGTCCCGCTGATCCATACGTCGATCACGCCGATCGGACTCACCCGGTACGCCGCCCTGTTCCCGACGTGCTGCTTCCGCTGCTTCCTCCGCGTCGCGCCGGTGCTTTCCCTGCCGGGCACGTCGAGGACCCAGGTCGTCCGTCCCCTCGCCCAGTCCGCCACCGCGATGCATATCTCCACCCGACTGCTTTTCTAGGACGCGTGGCCCCCGCCGCGCAACCCGATCATCGTGTCAGTGACCTCCCCCACGGCCGCCCGCCGAAACGTGCGTCGAAACATCAGTCCGCAGGATCTTTACAGCCTCCGGTCACCTGCGTACCGGATGAGCTGGGTGTATCGGATCACAGTCTCGCAGATGCCCCGACCACTGCGGGGAGAACGCCGACCTCCGCCTACCCTGAGAAGGTCACCCAGCAACCGGAGTCGGAGAAGTCGGAGAAGTCGCACGTCATGAGTGCACAGAGCGAAACGCCCTATCCCTACGACGCGCCCGTCTCACAGGCGCTCTTCGACCGCGCCTCCGCCGTCACGCCCGGCGGCGTGAACTCGCCGGTGCGCGCCTTCCGCGCCGTCGGCGGCACCCCCCGCTTCATGGTGTCCGGCAAGGGCGCCTACCTCACCGACGCCGACGGGCGGGAGTACGTCGACCTCGTGTGCTCCTGGGGACCGATGATCCTGGGGCACTCGCACCCCGAGGTCATCGCCGCCGTCCAGGAGGCCGTCGCCCGCGGGACCTCCTTCGGCACGCCCGGTGAGGGCGAGGTCGCCCTCGCGGAGGAGATGGTCGCCCGGATCGAGCCCCTGGAGCAGGTGCGGCTGGTCAGCAGCGGCACGGAGGCGACCATGTCCGCCATCCGGCTCGCCCGCGGCTTCACCCGGCGCACCAAGGTGATCAAGTTCGCCGGCTGCTACCACGGGCACGTCGACAGCCTCCTCGCCGCCGCCGGCTCCGGCGTGGCCACCTTCGCACTCCCCGACACGCCCGGCGTCACCGGTGCGCAGGCCGGTGACACGATCGTGCTGCCGTACAACGATCTCGAAGCCGTCCAGGAGGCCTTCCACCGGCACCCCGGCGAGATCGCCTGCGTGATCACCGAGGCCTCGCCCGGGAACATGGGCGTCGTGCCGCCGGGGCCCGGGTTCAACCAGGGGCTCAAGGACACCTGCGCCAGGAACGGCGCCCTGTACATCTCCGACGAGGTCATGACCGGGTTCCGGACCAGCCGGGCCGGATGGTTCGGCATCGACGGGGTGGTGCCCGACCTGATGACCTTCGGGAAGGTGATGGGGGGCGGCTTCCCCGCCGCGGCCTTCGGCGGGCGGGCGGACGTCATGGCGCACCTCGCCCCGGCCGGGCCCGTCTACCAGGCCGGGACCCTCTCCGGTAACCCCGTCGCCACCGCCGCCGGGCTCGCCCAGCTGCGGCTGCTCGACCAGGCCGCGTACGACAAGGTCGACGCGGTGTCGGAGCAGATCCGGGGTCTGGTCACCGAGGCGCTGAGCAAGGAGGGCGTCGCGCACCAGGTGCAGACCGCCTCCAACATGTTCTCCGTCTTCTTCACCAACCGCCCGGTGCGCAACTACGAGGACGCGCGCGGCCAGGAGTCCTTCCGGTTCACGGCGTTCTTCCACTCCCTCCTCTCCCACGGCGTCTACCTGCCGCCGTCGTCCTTCGAGTCCTGGTTCGTCTCCACGGCCCACGACGAGCGGGCCATCCAGAAGATCGCCGACGCCCTCCCGGCGGCGGCCCGAGCGGCCGCGGAGGCCACGGCAGCATGAGCGAGCAGCAGGACATCACCGTCGTCCATGTGATGCGGCACGGCGAAGTGGAGAACCCGCAGGGGGTGCTGTACGGGAGACTTCCCGGCTACCACCTCTCCGAGCTGGGACGGCAGATGGCCGACCGGGTCGCCGAGCACCTCTCGTCCCGGGACGTCGTCCATGTCGTCGCGTCCCCGCTGGAGCGCGCGCAGGAGACCGCGACCCCGATCGCCAAGGCGCACGGGCTCGACCTGGCCACCGACGGGCGGCTGATCGAGGCGGAGAACATCTTCCAGGGCAAGACCTTCGGGGTCGGCGACGGGGCGATGAAGAACCCCGCCAACTGGAAGTACCTGGTCAACCCGTTCAAGCCGTCCTGGGGCGAGCCGTACGTCGAGCAGGTCGTGCGGATGAAGGGTGCGCTGGACGCGGCCAGGGACCGGGCGCGCGGCCACGAGGCCGTGCTGGTCAGCCACCAGCTGCCGATCTGGGTCCTGCGGTCGTACGTGGAGAAGCGCCGGCTGTGGCACGACCCGCGCAAGCGGCAGTGCACCCTGGCGTCCCTGACGACGTTCACGTACGAGGGGGACCGGATCATCTCCGTCGGGTACAGCGAGCCCGCGATCGATCTGGTGCCGGTCCACCTGCGGGCCGGGGCCCAGCCGGGGCAGGGGCAGGGCAAGGCCTTCGGGGCGTGAGGCGAGGACGTGAGGCGTAGGCCCTCAAACCTCGCTGCATGAAATTAGTCTTAAAATATGCGGTTCCTTTCGGAACCGCCCTGTTCGTCGCGCCCTCTGAGTGGGTGACCACCAGAGGACGTGACGAATCGGGGAACCATGCGGACCTTCACCCGAAGGGGACTACTCGGCGTCGGCGCGGGCGCCGCGGCCGGACTCGGCCTCGCAGGCTGCGGCACGCACACGCCGTCGGACGGCAAGAACCACGCCGGCGGTTCCGGCAACCAGCCCTCGAAGAAGCCCACCGCGACCGCCCACCCCATCGGCGACGGCTCCACCTCCCGTACGGGCAAGCAGCCCCACCAGCCCGCCGCCCCCGAACCGCTGGAGCCCGGCCAGACCCCGCCGCAGTTCGTGATCTTCTCCTGGGACGGCGCGGGCGAGGTCGGCAACGGCCTCTTCCCGCGCTTCCTCGACCTGGCGAAGGAACACGGCGCGTCGATGACCTTCTTCCTCTCGGGTCTCTACCTCCTCCCCGAGTCCAAGAAGCGGCTCTACGACCCCCCGAACAACCCCCGCGGCGCCTCCGACATCGGCTACCTCGCCGACGAGCACATCAGGGCGACGCTCACCAACGTCCGCCGCGCCTGGCTCGAAGGGCACGAGATAGGCACCCACTTCAACGGCCACTTCTGCTCCGGTCACGGCACCGTCGGCAACTGGACGCCCAAGCAGTGGCGCAGCGAGATAGACCAGGCGAAGGCGTTCGTGAAGGAGTGGCGGACCAACACCGGCTGGACCGACCTGCCCGCGCTCCCCTTCGACTACGACAAGGAGCTGGTCGGCGGTCGTACGCCCTGTCTCCTCGGCCAGAACAACCTGCTGCCCACCGCCCGCGAGCTGGGCTGGCGCTACGACGCCTCCTCGCCCGGCGGCCGCCAGGTCTGGCCCCAGAAGAAGCTCGGCATCTGGGACCTGCCGCTCCAGCAGGTGCCGTTCCCCGGCCGCAGCTTCGAGGTCCTGTCCATGGACTACAACATGCTCGCCAACCAGTCGGTCAACTCGACCAAGGCCCCCGCCTACAACTACCCGGCCTGGCGCAAGCAGTCGGCCCAGGCATACATAGCGGGTTTTGAGCGTGCATACACGACAAACCGGGCGCCGTTCTTCGTAGGCAACCACTTCGAGCACTGGAACGGCGGTATCTACATGGACTCCGTCGAGGAGGCCTTCAAGCACATCGCCCGGGAGAAGGAGAAGGGCGCCGACGTGCGGATGGTCTCCTTCCGGCAGTTCGTGGACTGGATCGACGTACAGAAGCCCGAGGTCCTCGCGAAGCTGCGCACCCTGGACGTGGGGCAGCGCCCCGCGGGCGGCTGGAAGGGCTTCCTCAAGCAGGGAACCGCGGCCTGAAAAGGGCCTTTCCATGACCAAGGGGGGTGCGCAAGATCCCCAGAACGGGCATGCGAAACTTTTCACATGAGTACCCGTAGCCGCGCCCTCCTGCTCGGCGCCATGGCCGCCGCGGCGGCCCTGACCCTGTCCGCGTGCGGCAACGGCGGCACCTCCGGCGGAGGCGGCAACACCAACTTCGTCACCGGAAAGAACGGCATCGACACGGTCGCGAAGGGCCACCGCGCGGCGGCCCCCGACCTGTCCGGCAAGACCATCGACGGCAGGACGCTGGACGTCGCGAGCTACAAGGGCAAGGTCGTCGTCATCAACGTGTGGGGGTCCTGGTGCAGCCCCTGCCGCGCCGAGGCGCCCTACTTCGCCTCCGTCTCCAAGGCGTACGCGAACAAGGGCGTCCAGTTCGTCGGCATCAACACCCGCGACACCAGCACCGGTGCCGCGGTCGCCTTCGAGAAGCAGAACGGCATCGACTACCCGAGCCTGTACGACCCGACGGGCAAGCTGATGCTCCGCTTCAAGAAGGGCACGCTCAACCCGCAGGCCATCCCCTCCACCCTGGTGCTCGACCGGCAGGGGAACGTCGCGGCGCGCTCACTGGCGGCGCTCAGCGAGGAGAACCTGCTGAAGATGCTCAAGCCGGTCGTCGCGGAGAAGTGACGTGAGCGCACTCCTCGCGGTAGCGGCCGACCCCCACAACGAGACCGTTATGAACGGCGCGCTGGTGCTCGCCCTGCCGATCGCACTGCTCGGCGGACTCATCTCCTTCTTCTCTCCGTGCGTGCTGCCCCTCGTCCCCGGATACCTCTCGTACGTCACCGGGGTCGCCGGCACCGACCTCGCCGACGCCCGGCGCGGTCGGATGGCCACGGGCGCCGCCCTCTTCGTGCTCGGTTTCACCGCCGTGTTCGTGTCAGGCGGCGCACTCTTCGGCTACTTCGGCTCGACGCTCCTGGAGCACTCCGGCGGGCTCAGCAAGGTGCTCGGCGTGCTGATGATCGCCATGGGTGTCTTCTTCATGGGCCTGATGCCCTGGTTCACCCAGCGCGAGTTCCGCTTCCACAAGCGGCCGGTGGCCGGTCTGATAGGGGCACCCCTGCTGGGCGCGCTGTTCGGGATCGGCTGGACGCCGTGCATCGGCCCGACGCTGTCCTCCGTGATCGTCCTCTCCTCCCAGCAGGGGAGCGCGGGCCGCGGTGCCATACTGACCGTCGCCTACTGCCTGGGTCTCGGTGTGCCCTTCGTACTCACCGCGATCGCCTTCCGCAAGGCGCTCGGCGCCTTCGGCTGGGTCAAGCGCCACTATGTCTGGGTGATGCGCATCGGCGGCACGATGATGATCGTGACCGGCCTGCTGCTGCTGACGGGTGTCTGGGACAGTCTCGTGCAGGACATGCAGTCCTGGTCCGCCGGCTTCACTGTGGGGATCTGATCGATGAGCAAGACCGACACCGAGAACACCGAGAACACCGAGGCGGACCTCGGCGAGGCGGGCTCCCAGCTCTCCACCGCCCCGGTCGAGCCGCCCGCCGCCCCCGGCCTCGGCCTGGTCGGCTGGGCCCGCTGGTTCTGGCGCCAGCTGACCTCGATGCGCGTCGCCCTGCTGCTGCTCCTCCTGCTGTCGCTGGGCGCGATCCCCGGCTCGCTGATCCCGCAGACCGGCGCCGACATCAACAAGGTCGCCGACTTCCAGAAGACCCACAAGACGCTGGCGCCGATCTACGAGAAGCTCGGCCTCTTCCACGTCTACAGCTCGGTGTGGTTCTCCGCGATCTACATCCTGCTGTTCGTCTCCCTCGTCGGCTGCATCATCCCGCGCGCCTGGCAGTTCGTGGGCCAGCTGCGCGGCCGTCCGCCGGGCGCCCCGAAGCGGCTGAACCGGCTCCCCGCGTACACGACCTGGCGCACGGACACGGCACCGGAGGAGGTCCGCGAGGCCGCGCTCAAGCTGCTGAAGAAGCGGCGCTTCCGCTCGCACGTCGCCGGGGACGCCGTCGCCGCCGAGAAGGGCTACGTCCGCGAGTTCGGCAACCTGGTCTTCCACGTCGCGCTGATCGTGCTGCTGATCGCCTTCGCGTCCGGCCAGATGTACAAGTCGGACGGCACCAAGCTGGTCGTGGAGGGCGACGGGTTCGCCAACTCGATCATCCAGTACGACGACTTCAAGTCCGGTTCCATGTTCAGCACCGACGACCTGGTGCCGTTCAGCTTCCACCTGCGGAACTTCAGCGCCGGCTACCAGACCAGCGGCCCCAGCAAGGGCACCCCGACCACCTTCAGCGCGGACATCGACTACACCGACGGCGCGTACGGCAAGTCGAAGCGGACCACCATCAAGGTGAACCAGCCGCTGCACATCGACGACGCCAAGGTCTACCTCGTCAGCCACGGCTACGCGCCCGTCATCACGGTCCGCGACGGCAAGGGCAACGTCGTCTACCGCGACGCGGTGCCGCTGCTCCCGCTGGACGGCAACATCACCTCCCAGGGCGTGCTCAAGGTGATGGACGGTTACAAGAACGCCCAGAACGTCAGCGAGCAGCTCGGCATCTCCCTGTTCTTCCTGCCCACCTACGGCGGCGGCTCCTCCGTCCTGTCCAGCTTCCCCGCGCTGGACAACCCGGTGCTGAACCTCACGCCGTACCACGGTGACCTCGGGGTCAACTCGGGCATCCCGCAGAGCGTGTACCAGCTGGACAAGTCCCACATGAAGGAGTTCAAGGACTCCAAGGGGGCGCAGTTCCGCGACAACCTCAAGCCCGGCCAGACCATGCAGCTGCCGAACGGCGCCGGTTCCGTGACGTTCGAGAAGGGCGTCAAGGAATGGGCCGGCTTCGAGATCGTCCAGGAGCCCGGCAGCGGCTGGGCGCTCGGTGGCGCCCTCGCCGCGATCTTCGGTCTGGCCGCGTCGCTGTTCATCCAGCGCCGTCGCGTGTGGGTACGCGCGGTGCCGGGTCCCGACGGCGTCACGGTGGTCGAGATGGCCGGTCTCGGCCGCAGCGAGTCCGCGAAGGTGCCCGAGGAACTGGGTGACCTCGCCGGGATCCTGTACGACCGGGCGCCCGGGGCCCCCGACCCCGAAGACGACGAACCCGTCACATCCCCCAACCCCGAAGTCGTACCTGCCGAAGGGCCTGAGAAGCGATGACTTCCGCCGCCGCAACCGTGCTCGCCAGCGCGACCGACGAGCATCTCGCGAGCATGAGCAACACGCTCGTCTACTCCTCGATGGCCGTCTACACACTGGCCTTCTTCGCCTACATCTTCGAGTGGCTGCTCGGCAGCCGCAGCCGGGTCGCGCGCACCGCCAACGCGCTCACGAGCACGGCGGAGGCGAAGCGGACCGGCCCCGCCGTCACGGTCAAGCAGGCCGGCGGCACCGCCGTACTGGAGCGCCCGAAGGTCGTCGTCCGCGCCGCGGCCGGCTCCCGGGACGTCCCGGACGGCCCCGGCGCCCACGGCGGTGACGAGCAGGGCGACCTCTACGGGCGGATCGCGATCTCCCTCACGGTCCTCGCCTTCCTGGTGGAGCTGGCCGGTGTGATCACCCGGGCGGCCTCCGTGCAGCGGGCGCCGTGGGGCAACATGTACGAGTTCAACATCACGTTCTCCACGGTCGCGGTCGCGGTCTACCTGACCCTGCTGGCCCTGAAGAAGAACGTCCGCTGGCTCGGCCTCTTCCTGATCACCACGGTCCTGTTGGACCTCGGTCTCGCCGTCACCGTCCTCTACACGGCGAGCGAGCCGCTGGTCCCGGCCCTGCACTCGTACTGGCTGTACATCCACGTCTCGACGGCGATCTTCTGCGGCGCGGTCTTCTACGTGGGCGCGGTGGCCACGATCCTCTACCTCTTCAAGGACTCCTACGAGAACAAGCTGGAGAACGGCGGCAAGCCCGGCAGCTTCGCCACCTCGGTCCTGGAGCGCCTGCCCGCCTCGGCGTCCCTCGACAAGTTCGCGTACCGCGTCAACGCCGCCGTGTTCCCCCTGTGGACCTTCACGATCATCGCGGGCGCGATCTGGGCGGGCAGCGCCTGGGGCCGCTACTGGAACTGGGACCCCAAGGAGACCTGGTCCTTCATCACCTGGGTCGCCTACGCCTGCTACCTGCACGCCCGCGCCACCGCCGGCTGGAAGGGCCGCAAGGCCGCCTACCTGGCGATGATCGCCTTCGGCTGCTGGCTGTTCAACTACTACGGCGTCAACATCTTCGTGACCGGCAAGCACTCGTACGCGGGCGTCTGAGCCGCCGAGGGGCCACACTGGTCCCATGGCCGTCCTCCAGCTGCTGATACGACTGCCGAGGCCGATGGACCAGGTCTGGCCGAGCCTCTCCACCCCGGAGGGCCTGGCCACCTGGTTCACCCCGGCGGACGTGCTGCAACCGAGACTGGGCGGCACGGTCACCCTGGGCGACCTGGGCACCGGCACGATCACGGCCTGGGACGTCGACCGTGTCGCCGAGTACACGGTCGACCCCGGCGGCAGAATCCGCTTCCACCTGGAACCCGACGGGGAGACGGGCAGCCTCCTGCGCTTCACGCACGAGGACCAGGGAGAGGCGGCGACGGAGCAGGACTGGCGGGACCGGTTCGAACGCCTGGGTCAATCTCTGGGCCCTTGAAATCGCCGCGAGCCCACGCACCCGCAGCTCTACGACGGCGGCAGACACTCCGCACTGGGCGGCTTCCCCTCAGGCCAGGCAACGGTCACGAACCGAGACCCTCCCGCCGCCCGCAACTCCACGATCGGCACCGCCTTGTCGTACGGATTCCCGTGCACGTCGAGGCAGATCCACCCACTGGCCCCGTCCACCCGCAGCGACCCCTTCACCTGCGGCCACTGCAACCCCACATCGGCCAGCGCCGGCACGACCCGCCCCTCCGGCACCGCCTCCCGGATCCCGTGCACCGCGAGCCGCATCGCGTCGTACGCGATGATCAGCTGCCCGTCCTCCAGCGCCACCGACCCGATCGGCCCCACCGGCGACTTCTCCGCGCTCTTCAGCAGCGCGTCCAGCGTCGCCGTGTCGGCGGCCGAACCGCCCGTCCTCGGGCTGCCCGCGCCCCACGCGTCGGGATGGGCGAGGGCGGTGTAGCGCACCGACAGGGTGGGTCCGAGGGCGGCACGGTTCAGCCGCGTCTCCCCGGTCAGGTACGACCCCTCGTCCCCGGTCAGCACCGTGAACCTCCGGTCCTGGCAGCCCCGTCCGCCCAGCGCGTTGATGAACTGCCGCAGCTGCGTGTGCCGCCCGGCGAACAGGATCGTGTCGGTGGTCCGCGAGGTGTCGCAGATCAGGTTGGTGATCTGCCGGAACGTGTTCGCGGTCGTCCCCTCCTGGCTGCGGTCGGCCGGCGGCGTGAACGGCTGCGGCTCGTACGGCGAGCCCTTGAGCAGGGTCAGGAAGGACTTCTGCAGGGTGCGCGTGTACGGGTCGCCCGGCCTGTCGTACACCAGCAGTGCCCGTCCGGCGCTGACCTTGGCGAACGAGGCCAGCGCACGGGCCTCGTCGGTGTTGGTCGGCGACACCCGCGCGAGACCGGGGTACGGGTCCTTGCCGTCCTGCCCGTTGGCGAGGTCGTCGGCCGTGATGGAGGAGCCGACCACCGGGATGCCGAGCCGGGTCAGCTCCCTGACGGCCTTCTTGTTGTTGTCGGTGCTCTGTCCGACGCCCGCGACGGCCCGCAGCCGGTCCGTGCCGCCGGTCATGCCGGCCAGCCGGGTCACCATCTCCTGCCAGTACCGGCTGGTGGCGCCGGGGTTGGCGAGAACCAGCCGGATCCCCGGGGCCTCGCCGTTGGAGTCGTGGTTGGCCTGGTACTGGGCGAGGTAGGCGCCCTGGAGTTCGTGCTGGATGTCGGTGATGCTGGCCGCCGCCGTCGAGGTGTACGGCAGCATCACCGCGACCGTGACGTAACTCCCGGCCTTCAGGCGGGCGTTCTCGCGGGCGATGGCGCGCACGGTGGGCCGCAGCTGCGGGTGCCCGAAGTCGAACGCGGTCGTCGCCACGCCCACGCACTCGGTGCTGCCCTCGGGCCTGGCCACCCCCGGTGCGCAGGAGCGGTCGTCGTGGGTGACCGTACGCACCCCGACGACCAGTGCGGCGACCAGCCCGGCCGCCACCAGCAGGGCCAGATAGCGGCGCAGCGGGATCTCCCAGACGCCTTCACGCAACCACGTGCCCACGCCCCGCCCCGCCATCACGCCACCCCGCTCCGCTCGTCGTCGCCCTCGTCGTCGTCCGGCTCCGCGAGCGGCCGCCCCGCGAGCGCGGCGGCCGGCCAGTCCCGGGAGGCCCGCCACAGCAGCGCGTTGCCGGCCGGCCGCAGGTTGGACAGCTGCTCCAGCTCGAAGCGGAGCCGGTCGGCCACCTTCGGGTCGGGCAGCACCAGCGGATCGGCGAGCTGCCACACCGCGTGCAGCAACCGCCGTATGCGCAGGTGGAGTACGGCGTCCACGCCGTCCGGCACCCGCTGGTCCGCGTCGGTGCGGCCCAGGGCCACCGCGGTACGGCGGTCGCCGCGGCCGGTGAAGTCGCGGCCCTCGGCGTCATGGGCGTGGAAGTAGGGCGCGGAGGCGATGAAGCGCAGGGTGTCCAGCCAGTCGCGGGCGTCCAGGAGCGCGAAGCCGTCGCGGAGGTGGGCGACCGCGGGCTCCGTTCCGCCCAGGGCCAGTTGGTGGTGCAACCGGAAGCGGGCCAGGCGGTCGGTGCCGAGGAGTTCCGCGTAGTGCCCGGTCAGCGTCGTGTGGGCGGTGCGCCAGCCGGCGTGGTCGGGGTCCCGCAGGTGCAGCCGCAGGAGCAGGAGGGTGCGCACGAAGGGGTCGCCGACGAACTGGCCGGGTACGACGGGCAGCCCCTCCAGGACGAGACGGCTCTGCAACGCCCGTACGTCCGCGGGACCGAAGTCGTCCGGGAGCAGCGCGGCGGCCAGCGCGCACGCCGAGTCGTGGTCGTGGGCGGCGGCCAGGACGGTGAGTTCGTCGAGGCGGTCGGTGGGGACCAGCCGGTCGAGGAGCCGGCGGTAGGCGGGAGCGGCCGGCCCTTCGTCGGCCAGCCGTACGCCGGCGGTGAGCAGCTCGCCGAGGGCGCCGGTCCGGTCCGGGTTCTGCGCCGCGGTCTCGGCGAGCAGGGTGACGCCCAGCGGGTTGCCGCCGGTCAGCCGGTGCACGGCCTGCGGGAGCCGGGGCGCGGCCGGGGTGTCCACGAGGTGCAGGGTGTCGTCGGGGGTGAGCGGCGGGAGGGCGACCAGCAGCGCCCTGGAGGACGGCGCGGCCGCGTCCGGTGTCCATCCGGTGCGCCGGGCGACCTCGGCCAGCTCCCGTCGTACGCCGTTGCGCAGCAGCTCCCGGCCGTCGCCGCGCAGTCCGGCGACGAACGCCACGTGGTCGGTGACGCCGTCGGCCCGGTCCCGTACCACCGCGTCCAGCAGGGCGGGTCCCGGCCCGGTCCCCACGTTGTCGAGCAGCACCAGCGGGCGGCCGAGCCGCCGCATGCGGGGCAGCACCCCCGAGTAGGCCTCCGTCAGGTCGGCGAGCAGGGCGCGCACCAGATACCGCTCGGCGTGCTCGCGGGAGGTGCCGCCCGCCCGGAAGTGCCCGGAGAGCAGGATCAGCCCGCGCTGGGCGTGGCCGCCCGCGTTGGGGTAGGCGCGGTACCAGACGGACGCCTTCTGGTGGCGGCGGCTGCTGAAACCCTCGGCGACCGACTCCAGGGTGGCCTCGATGGCCCCGGAGACCAGCGGTCCGGTGCCGGTCGCGGCGGCGACGACCTTGGCGGCGACCTTCCCGGCCCACCGCCCGGCGAACCCGCTGATCCACGAGCCGCTCTCGCCCAGCAGCAGGATCCGCTCCACCTCCCGCCGGATCCGCTCCGAGTCGGCGTCGCCCCAGCCGCCGGCGGCCACCGCGACCAGGCCGGACATGAGCCGGGGGAAGGGGATCCGCCCGGCCCCCGTGACCGGTTCGGCGAGTTGTTCGGCGACGACCAGCAGCGCCTGCGCGAGGGGCGACCAGGACTCGGCGGGCCGCTCGGCGGGCGGCGCCGCGAACTGCGGGTCCGCGCAGTCGGTCAGCGCGACCGGGGTGTGCCCCTGGTAGGCGTCGCGCAACTCGCCGAGCACCGCGCTCTTGCCGAGCCCGCGTGCCCCGGTCAGCACGACGAACGGCAGCTCGCCGGGGTCTTCGAGGGGATGGGCACGGTGGTGGTACGGCCGTAACCCGACGATTCTCGGCACGAGCCCGGCCGGCTCGACGTCGAACAGCGCTCCACGCCCGTGCAACCGTCTGTGCAAGGCAGCCCCCCTCAACACAAGTGTAGGAAGAGGAAGTTGCTTCAGGCCAGATCGCGTGATGGCTGTTGGGTCACGAATCCTGACGCTGCGGGATCAGCCGACGGTGATCGAGTCGAGTTTCTCCCTCAGGTAGACGTGCGAGTCCACCGGTGGGTACGCGACCCGCCCGACCGGTGCCGGAACGGACTCGACGGTCGTGCCCGGGGTGCACTCGCCGAAGTAGACGAGGGACATCAGCTCCTCGGTGGGGGCGTCGGCGGGCGGCGGGAGCACCCGGTGGCGACCGGAGCGCCAGCGGTCGCCGGTCCAACGGGCCATCAGATCACCGATGTTGATGGTGAAGGCCGCCGGGTCGAAGGGGGCGTCCTCCCAGCCGCCCGCGTCGGTGTGGACCTGGAGTCCGCCCTTGCCGGCCTGCCGGTCCAGGATGGTCACCGTGCCGAAGTCGGTGTGCGGGCCGATCCGGAACTGACCCGGCTCGGGCGTGCCGACGACGTCCGTCCCCGGGTACCAGTTGATGTTGAAGCCGTATGTCGGGTGGTCCATGTGCCGGGAGAAGAAGTCCCGTTCCAGACCGAGCGCGTACCCCAGCAGCGACAGCAGTTCCTTCTCCAGTTCCGCCATCCGCTCCAGGTACTCCTCGCAGAGCGTGCGCAGCTCGGGGATCTCGGCCGGCCACACGTTGGGCGCGTACCACTCGGCGTTGACCACCGGGTCCGCGAAGGGCTCGTGGGTCGCGAAGGTCAGCGACTCCTTCAGGTCGGGCGGGGTCTCGGTGCCCTCGGAGTAGCCGTTGGCCTCCGCGCCCGGCCCGAGCCAGCCGCGTCCGCCGACCTTCGCCTCGTACGCCTGCTTGGCCTCTGCGGGCAGCGCGAAGAACGCGCGGGCCGCCGCCCGTACCGCGTCGCGCAGCTCCGGGGCGACCCCGTGCCCGGTGACGAGCAGGAAGCCGGCGGTCTGCAGGGCCGCGTCGACGGTCCGGGCGATCTCCTGCCGGCCGGCCTCGTCGCCGTCCAGCCAGGGCCGCAGATCGATGGTGGGGATCCGGGGGCCGGAGCCGGAACTCGTGCTATTCACCGATGTCCTCGTTCCACAGAGCCGGGTTCGTGCCGATGAAGTCACGCATCAGCCCGACGCACTCCGGGTCGTCCAGCAGGACGATCTCCACCCCGTGCTCGGCGAGCCAGTCGTGGCCGCCGTGGAAGGTGGCCGCCTCGCCGATCACGACCCGTGAGATGCCGAACTGGCGGACCAGGCCGGAGCAGTACCAGCAGGGTGACAGGGTGGTCACCATGGTGGTGCCGCGGTACGTCCGCTGCCGTCCCGCCGCGCGGAAGGCGGCCGTCTCGGCGTGCATGGACGGGTCGCCGTCCTGGACGCGCCGGTTGTGCCCGCGGCCGAGCGGCTCGCCGTCGGCGCCGTAGAGCGCCGCCCCGATGGGGATGCCTCCCTCGGCGAGCCCGGCGCGGGCCTCGGCCACCGCGGTGGCGAGCCAGGCGCGGGCCTGTTCCTGGTCCAAAGGCTTCATGACGTCACTCTCCTGGGTCCGAAACACCAGGGCAACGTGCGGAAAGTACTCTCCGGGCAACCCGCAGCCGGACGAAATGTCAGCGCCGCTCTCCGCGCCCTGGAGGCCCCCGTGCCCGCACTCACCCTCCGCGAAGTCCTGACCCTTGATCTGGTGCTGGCGGCCCGCCCCGAACTGCTCGCCGGAGAGGACGCCCTCGACCGGCCGGTCCGCTGGGTCCACTCCAGCGAGGTCTACGAGGGCGCCAACTTCCTGGACGGCGGCGAACTGCTGCTCACCAACGGCTTCGGGCTGACCGACGCGGCCGAGGAGGTCCGCCGCCGCTACGTCCGGGAACTGACCGCACGCGGCGCGGCCGGTCTCGCGGTGGAGGTCGGCCGGGCGCTGCCGGCCATGCCCGCGGAGGTGACCGACGAGGCCCGCCGGCTCGGCCTGCCCCTGCTGGCCCTGCACCGGGTCGTGCCCTTCGTCCGGATCACGGAGGCCGCCAACCGTGCGATCGTCGCGCGCGGGCTGTCCGGGCGGTCGGCGGGCCGGCCCCGGGGCGACGACCACACGGCGGCCCTGCTGGCCGACCTGGCCGACCGGGCCGCGCTCAACCAGCCGGAGGTGGACGCCCGCGCGGCGCTCGCCGGGTTCCGCCCGGGGCCGGGGGCGCGCCTCATCGGGGTGTCGGTGCACGGACCGCGGGAGACCGGCGCCGTGGACCGGGCGGTACGACTGCTGGGCGGGGGCCCGGTGCTCCGGGCGGCCTTCCCCGGCGACGTCCTGGCCCTGCTCGCGCTGCCGGCCGTCGGCCCCGGAGCAGGCGACCCGGTCCGCGCCGTCCAGGAAGCCTTCCGCACAGCCGCCCTCAACACGCCCTCCGGACTGCACACCCCCTCCGGGCGCGGTACGGCTTCCGCTCTGGGTGCGGCTTCCGGGTTGGGCGCCGCTTCGGGGCGTGGTGCGGCTGCCGGGTCTGGTGCTGCTTCGGGGCGTGGTGCGGCTGCCGGGTCTGGTGCTGCTTCGGTGCGTGGTGCGGCTTCCGGGTTGGGCGCGGCTTCCGGGCGTGGTGCTGCCTCCGGGCTTGGTGCGGGCTCCGGGTTTGCCGCTGCGGGCAGGCTCACCGTCGCTGTCGGGCACGCGGTTCATGCCGGGGACGGATGGCTGCACTGGAGTGAGACCCTGCGGGCGGCGCGGGTCAGTCTGGAGCTCGCGCTGACCGTGCCGCCCGCCGAACCCGGAGCGGCGGACGGCCCGTCGGTGACCTCCGCCCGGGCCCTGGCCCTGGAGCGCGAGCTGACCCGGGGTGGGATCGCCGCCAACCGGGACCGCCTCGCCGCCCTGGTCCAGCACACCCTCGGGCCGTTGCTGGCCTGGGAGGCGGCACACGCCAGCGACCTGGTCCGCACCCTGGAGGTGCACCTGCGCCACGGCTGCTCCCCGACCCGCACGGCCGCCCTCCTGCACATCGGCCGCCAGTCCCTCTACCAGCGGCTGGAGCGCATCGAGTCGCTGCTCGGCCTGGAGATCGACGATCCGGACCTGCTGGGGGAGCTCCTGACGGCGGCCTGCGCGCACCGGGTGGTACGGGGGACGGGCGCGGCCCGGTCCCGGGGGCTGCGCACGGCGGCCTGAGCAACCGGCCCGGTACCTCACCCGTTCGAGGCAGCCGCGCGCGGCACCCGAGCGCATCCGGGTGCGTGCCGCGCCCGCCGCGCACAGGCTGGGAGCGTGGGCCACGGGACCGGCGGTGAGGCGATGATCGTGACGGTGGTGGCGGTGCCGGACGGCGACACCGCGCGCATCTCCGTGGCCGAGGCACGCCACCGCCTCGCCACGGAGACGTTCCTGCTCCTCGGTGTCGAACTGCCCGAGGAGGAGGAGGAGGAGCCGGTGCCGGATCCGGTGATCCGGCGGCTCGGACTGGACGACACCGACCTGGAGTGGTTCGGCCGGCAGGACGCGTCACCGCGGGCCGAGTTCCTGGGCGACACCGCCGGGTTCGTCGTGCCGGTGGTCCACGAGGGCAGGGTCGTGTACCTGCACGCCCTGGCGTCCGACCGCTACCTGGTGATCGTCCACTGGGGCCGCAGGGCCGGACTGGAGCGGGCCGTCACGGCCCAGGTGCGGCGGGAACGCCCGCACGACACCGTGGCCACCCTGTTCCTGCTGCTCCAGGAGGCGCTCACGACGTTCCGCCGGGCCGCGGTGGGCGCCCTGCTCCAGGTCGAGGAGTTGGAGGACGACATGTTCGAGGCACGGCATCCCGAGCAGGTCTACCGGCTCTCCCAGCTGCGCCGCCGCTCCGCCGTCCTGCACCACGCGCTGCTGCCCTACCTCCAGGGGATCGACGAGGTGATCACCCGCAGGATGATGAGCCGTGACTTCCCGGCGGAACGGCAGCGGCTCGCCCAGGAGTTCCAGCGGGCGGGGCGCCTGGTCCTCGCGGACATCGAGTCCCTCCAGGACGCCACCCGCCGGGCCTTCGCCAGTTACGGGTCCCTGGTCGCGGGCGAACAGAACGGCGTGATCAACCGGCTGGCCATCGTGTCCGTCATCTTCCTGCCGCTGTCGTTCCTGACCGGGTTCTTCGGCATGAACTTCGAGTTCCTGACGAACCGGCTGGAGACCAGGGACGAGTTCTGGCTGCTCGCCGTGGGCCTCCAGCTGCTCGCCGTGGTCGGCTCGCTCTTCCTGCTGCACCGCAGCCAGATCTGGCGACGGCTGCGGGACGACGACTAGGCGTTCCGGGCGCGGCTGCGCAGGGCCGTGTACAGCAGGGCGCTCACCGTGAAGCCGACCAGGGGGGTGATGTCGCCGAAGGACGGCCAGTGCTCGGGGACGTATCCCACGTAGTCCTCCTGGTTGGAGAAGAGCGGGACGGAGACCGCCACGCCGGCCAACAGGGATGCGAGCCCCGGCCGGTTGGTGAAGGAGCGGTCGGTCAGCCGGGCGGCCAGCTCCTCGTCGCTCGCGGTGCGCCCCTGGAACCACCGCTCCACCAGGACCACGCCCAGCCAGGGCGCCACCCAGTACGCGATGACCAGCAGGAACGCCTCGTACGCCGCGCCCGCGTCGTCCAGCGAGGCCCAGGCCGCCGCCGTGCCGACGACGCCCGACACCACGACCAGCGCGCTGCGGCTGAGCCAGGTGGGCAGCCGCAGGCCGAAGGAGGCGATGGAGATCGCCCCGGAGTACACGTTGAGGGCGTTCGCCGAGACCCCGCCGAGCATGATGGCGATCAGCACCAGGTCGCCCAGCCAGCCGGGCAGGTGGCCGGTGAAGGCCGCCGTCGGGGTGGCGTCCTTCGGGGCGGCGAGGGTGGCCGAGGCCGCGCCGATGACGGCGACGATCGAGACGGACACGAACAGGCCGACGGCCGGCCACAGGACGGTCCGCACCTTGTTCGCCGTGCGCGGCAGATAGCGCGCGTAGTCGGCGGCGTACGGGTTCCAGCCGGCCGCGTACCCCCAGGCCGCGCTGAACGCGAGCAGGAAACCGCCGATGCCGCCGCCGGAGCCGCCCCCGCCGGGGTCGGCGTCCTTGAACGTCCACACCCCGGCGAGCAGGAAGACGACCGCGAGCGCCGGGAACGCGTACTTCTCGAAGGTGTGCACGAAGTTGTGGCCGATGAACCCGATCAGGATCTCCGCGACCACGACGAGGAGGAGGGAGGGGAGCGGGCGCAGGCCGGTCAGGGTGTTCAGGGCGAAGGCCGCGCTCACGCTGTTCACCGCGAACCAGCCGACGCCCGCGAGCAGGCCGTTGGCGGCGGCGGGCAGGATGTTGCCGAGGCGGCCGAAGGAGAAGCGGCCGATCACCATCTGCGGGACGCCGAACCGCGGGCCGTCCAGGGACAGTACGCCCTGTGTGAGGGCGCCGAGCGCGGTGCCCAGCAGGATCGCGGCGGTCGCCGTCCAGAAGCCGAGGCCGAAGAAGAGGACCGCGATCACGCCGATGTAGACGGTCGCGAACTCGATGTTGGGAGAGGCCCAGGTCCACAGCAACTGGAGGGGGCTGCCGTGGCGTTCGGCGTCGGGGATCGGTTCCGAGCCCGCCGCCTCCACGGCGATGACCCGGTCGCCGTACGCGGGGGTGATACTGGTGGTGGAACCGGCGGGAGCTGTCGTCATACGAGGTAAGTGTCGGGTTCACCCCCGCTGCGGCCCAGGGGCGCACTGTCCGTTTCGGACGGCTCACCGGCGTACAACCTGCACGCACAGAGAGGTTCCGGAGGGCGCGTCGTCCTCCGGAAGTCCTCTGGCGGTTCCTGCGGCCGGGGTCAGCCGTTGGTGCAGGTGTTGCCGGCCGCCGGGTTGAGCAGGCCGATGAGGTCGATGCTGTCGCCGCACACGGCGATCGGGATGTCGACCGGGACCTCGACGACGTTGCCCGAGAGCACGCCCGGGCTGTTGGACGCGGTGCCGCTGGCGTCGGCGCCGTTGTCGGCGAAGGCGGCGGTGGTGCCGCCGAGGGCGAGGGCCGCGGCGACGGCGCCGGTGACGGCGAGGGAACGGATGCGCATGACTGCCTCCTGGGCGTCGGGTGGGAACGCGTCCATCACAACCGCCCACCGCCGAACCCGCATGCGGTGCTGGGCCGATCGGTGCAACGGGGGCGCGTGCCGAGCCCCGGCGCCTGCCACGGGACGAGGGCCCGGCACGGAAAGCGGTGAGGACACGGCGCTTTCCGTGACGGGGGCTTCGTGCTGTGTGCGGCGTTCCGTCCCTGTGGGACCAGGCCCCGCGCGCTACGCGGCCAGGCGTTCCGCGAGGGCCTTCGCCTTGCCGGCCGCCTCCTGGAGGGCGCGGTCGCGGGACGCCTCGTAGAGCGGGACCAGTTCGGCCATCGCCGGGTTCTGCGGGGCCATGGTCAGCTCGGGCACGATGAAGTCGACGTCCAGGGCGAGCGCTTCGCCGAGGAGCGCGGCCAGGTAGTTCTGCACGTACTCGAACGGCTCGCGCGGGGTGCCGGGCGCGTACGAGCCGCCGCGGCTGGCCACGACGGTGACCGGGGTGCCCTTCGCGGACGGGTTCTCGCCGCCCGTGCGGCCGAACAGCACCACGTTGTCCAGCCACGCCTTGAGCGTCGAGGGGATCGTGTAGTTGTACATCGGGGCACCGATGAGCACCGCGTCCGCCTGCTCCAGCTCCTCGATCAGCCGCACGCGGGCCGCGAAGGCCTCGGCCTGCTCGGGGGAGTGCGTGGCGGGGTCGGCGAAACCGGCGAGGTGGGCGGCCGCGGTGATGTGCGGCACCGGGTCCGCCGCCAGGTCGCGGTAGATCACCGTGCCGTCGGGGTGCTGCTCCTGCCAGGCCGTGCGGAACGCGTTCGTGACGGTGCGGGAGGCGGACATCTCGCCGGGGAGGAGCGAGGAGTCGATGTGGAGAAGGGTGGCCATGGGGGACTCCAGACACAACGGGACAGCAGCCCGACGCGGGACCGCAAGGGCTGAGGATTAGTACTGAGCTATAGATAGCACAGGTACTTACTTTTTTTCAGCCACATTCCGAGGTGGGGCTGTACCCTGATCCCATGGCGGTGGAGCAGGCCCATGACCCGGAACAGTGCAAAGGCGTGGACGTCGGCATCACGCGCGTCTTCCAGGTGCTCGGCAAGCGCTGGAACGGCCCGATCCTGTCCGTCCTGATGGACCGGCCGACCTACTTCGCCAGCCTGCGCCGCGCCATCCCGGGCATCAGCGAACGCATGCTCTCCGACCGCCTGGCCGAACTCGGCGCCGCGGGGCTCGTCCTGCGCGAGGTCGACGAGGGGCCGCCGCTGCGCGTCGCCTACCGCCTGACCGCGGCGGGCGCGGCCCTCGAACCCGCCCTCAGGGAGCTCGGGGCATGGGCGAAGGAACACCTGCCGGACGCCCCCTGTTAGTCCCCGGCCGCCAGACGGACCGTCAGGTCGGGCCAGTGCTCGGACCATCGGGTCACCTCGTCCGTGGTCAACGACCACTGCGGACGCGGCGCGCCGTCCGGCAGGAACCGGACGCCGGTTCCCGTGGTCCCGTCGTCCTCGACGGGCTCCAGGCCGGTCACCGGGACACCGTGCTCGTAGCGCTGGGTCCAGGAGCCGTCGAGACGGCGGTTGGTGTGGATCAGCCACGTGCTCAGCGCGGCGACGACGGACATGCCGCGACGCGGGTGTCCGTCCGGAAGCAGCTCGGTTTCCGGTCGGTCGAAGAAGCGCAGGTCCTTCGTGGCCATGACGGGCTTCCTCACCACCTGGCCGTGCTCGTCGACCCGTGTGTCGGTACCTCGTCCGTCGTCCGTCACCGACACGGAGCCGTCGGTGTGCAGCGTGACCAGACATTCGCCGCCGCCCCGGCTCGCCGCCTCGTCGGCGGCATGGGCGACGACCTCGAGAACCAGGTGCCCCGGCCCGCCGGGAGCGAACAGCGCCGGGTCCTGACGGATCCGGGCGAGATGGTCCGCGTCCACGACGGCGGACCAGTCGTGCGTGGTGTTGACCCAGGAAGCCCTTGTCCCGCCCATGGGCCAAGTATCCACCGCGTGTTGGGCCGCGAAGGCAACGGCCGTCCCGGTGATGTGGGGTACGAACCACCGGGACGGCACGTGTGCGGTGCTGCCGGCGCGGTCAGCCGGCCGCGCCCACCGCGACGTCACCGGGACGCAGCTCACCCTCCTCGTCGACGTCCGGCGGGATCGTCGAGAGCGCACTGGCGTGCAGATCCTGCGTGCGGATGAGGACGAAGCCGATGAACGCGGCGACGAAGCCGAGGACCGCGCACAGGGCCATCGCGCTGTGGAAGGCCGACATGAACGCGTCCCGGCCCGCCGCCAGCACCTGGTCCTGGAGCGCGCCCGCGCTCTTGGCGACCGCGCCGAAGGAACCGGCGCTGATGCCGTGGGCGGCCTGCTCGGCGGTGTCGTGCCCGAGCTGCCTGCCGGCCGCGGAGGAGGTGAACTCGTCCGACACCCGGTTCTGGAAGAAGGCGCCCACCCCCGCGATGCCGACCGCGATGCCCACCTGCTGGAAGGTCTCGTTGATGCCGGAGGCGACACCGGACCTGGCCGGCTCGGCGACCCCGATGGCCAGCGCCGCGCGGGCCGGGTTGAAGGCGCCCATGCCGAAGCCGGCGACGAGCATGCTCGGGATCAGCACGGTCCAGGACGAGTCGGCGTGCGTCAGGGTGAGGAGCAGCAGACCCACGCCCATGACCGCGGTCGAACCGCCCAGCAGGATCCGGAAGGGCACCTTGCCGATCAGCCCGCCGCCGAGGGCGCCCGCCACGAACATCGCTCCGGTCAGCGGCAGGAACCGCAGACCCGCGCCCCACGCGTCGTTGCCGAGCACGTTCTCCAGGTAGCTGGTCTCGAAGAAGACCGAGGGCAGCGCACCGGCGTTGCCGATCATCGCGACGAGCGAGATGCCGACGAAGGTCGGGCTGCGGAAGAACGCGGGGTCGATCATGGCGCGCTCGCCCAGCCGGCGTTCGATCAGGACGAAAGCGGCCAGGAACACCGCGCTGACCGTGTAGAGCGCCAGCGTCTGGGCGCTCGTCCAGCCCTCCTCGGGGGCCCGGATGGTCGCGAAGACCAGGGCGCCGAGCGCGATGCTGAAGGTGATCAGGCCGCTCCAGTCGGTCGGATGGGCCCGCTTGTTGAGCGACTCGCCGACCTTCACGGCGCCGACGAGCAGGGCGACGAGGCCGACCGGGACGTTGATGTAGAAGATCCAGCGCCAGGACAGCGCGTTGATCAGCGACCCGCCGATGAGCGGGCCGGCGGCGACCGCGAGGCCGACCGCGGCACCGAAGGCGGTGAACGCGGTGGCGCGCTCCTTGCCGTGGAACTCGGCGCTGAGCAGCGCGGGTCCGACGGCGAACATGATCGCGGCGCCGATGCCCTGGACGGCGCGGAAGCTGCTCAGCAGGGTGGCGTCACCGGCCAGACCGCAGGCCAGCGAGGCCACGGTGAAGAGGGCGAAGCCCACCTGGAACACCTTCTTGCGGCCCACGCGGTCGGCGATCGAACCCGCCGCCACCAGGAAGATCGCAAGGGTGAGGGCGTAGGCGTCGAACACCCACTGGAGGTCGGAGAAGCTGCTGTTCAGTGACTTGTGGATCTGCGGAAGCGCGATGGACACCACGCTCAGATCCAGCATCAGCATGAACGAGCCCAGCGCGACGATCCCGAGTGTCCACCACCTCGTGGGCGACGGTGCGCGTTCTGCGGACATGCCAAGGGCTCCAATCAACAGGATCCGTAGATGATGGGAATCTAGATGATTGGAATGCCGGTGGTCAATGACTCAGGTGATCGGATAAGTCCACTGTCGGTGATCCAGTGGGTTGGCGTGGGGGCGCACGGAAGCGGGGGCGGTGCTCGACGTGTGGTCGAGCGCCGCCCCCGCCTGGGGGTTTTGTGTGGGTGGGTGTGAGTAGGCGCACACGGACGCGGGGCCGCGGGCCGCCCCCGCATCGGGAGAGCGGCGGG
>NZ_JBEYFC010000082.1:0-25244 GCF_040634175.1 Streptomyces sp. NPDC007162 | reverse complement strand
GCCACGGGATGTTGGAGAAGGTCCGCATGCCCGGTCGAGAGCAGCCTGCCGAAGAGATCCACTCGGAGGGTGACCAGTACACGGACCGCCGGGTCCTGTTCCACGCAGGTACGCAACGCATCCAGAAACTGGGCGCGTTCCCGCTCCCCCGCCAGGGTGACGATCTCCTCGAACTGGTCCACGACGAGAAGTAATCGCCGGAACCGACTGCCCCGCAGCTTCGACAACTCGGCTCGCAGCACGCCCGGCCCCTGGCGCAGCCTGCGCAGTACGGCGCTCGCGGGCTCCTGCCCTCCGCCGGCCGCCACCAGCGCGCCCGCGAGCGCGCCCATCGGACTCGCGCCCGGTGCGAAGGCCGGTACGACGGTCCAGCGACGCTCCCGGAGCCGCGGCATCACCCCAGCCCTGACCAAGGAGGACTTACCGCTCCCCGAGGCCCCGACCAGCACGAGGAACCGCTCTGCCGGTCGGGTGGCAGTTGCATGCAGCCTGCGGGTCAGCTCGACTGCCTGCGCCTCCCGCCCGAAGTACACAGCGGCCTCGTCCTCGCCGAAGGCATCGAGCCCCGGGTACGGCACCCGATCACGAGGCCACTCGATCCGGGGCGGTGCGGGGTTCTCCAGCCGATAGACGACGACCTGCCCGACCACGAGTGCCACGATCAGCACGGCGATGGCCGGAACGGAGAAGCGGCGAATCAACTCAAGCGCCCACGGGGCCCTGTCGGTATTGGTCGCGTAATTGGTGGCGATCCCGAGTACGCAGGCGACCAGTGCCAGCAGGATCTGGAGCACGACCTGCATACGGTTCCTCATCGAGTACCGCCCACCCCCGTCGCTCCGGACTCGTCCATGACCATCTTCCGGGGGCTGGCATGAGCGTTCAACGGCACGTACGGGTTTCAGCCACGCGTGGCAGACCGGGCAGCATGCTCCCGCCTCAGGACGACACCTTCACCTCGGACCAGACGTTCTTACGCGGGTACGGGCCGTGCGCGACGCCCCAGCGGTGGGCAAGCGCGTCCACCAGGAGGAGACCTCGGCCGGATTCAGTGTCGGGGTCTGGATGCTGGACATGGGGAAGCCGGTCTCCGCAGGTGTCGGTGACCTCGATGCGGAGGGTGTCGCCGACGACGTAAAGGGTGAGCCGGAAGTCTCGTCCCGGTACTCGGCCGTGGTTCGCCGCGTTGGCCGCAAGTTCGCCAACGAGGTGCGCCGCCGGATCCAAGGGGAGCCCCCAGGAGCGGAGTTGTTCAGTGGCGAGCTGCCTGGCGAGACGCGCGCCGCGGGGTGTCGGTGACAGCAGCACGCTGTAGTTGCGAACCGGGGTGGCGGGGAGCGCCTCGGAGGGGGCGGTTTCTCGAATCACGTCACTCAGCGTGGCTGCATTCGCCTACCGTGAACAGTGACGACGCTGTTGCGTAGGGTCACTGTCCAACGGTTGTCCAGCGGTGTCCACGCTGTCGACCGGGGCCGTACGGGTTAGGCGTCGCTGCGAGTTCGTACACGGAGGGTGCGGGATGGCGACGGACGTCGAGGTCATGAGCGAGGCGGACGAACCGGGATGGGAGGTGGACCCGGACGACGACTGGGGGCTCGCGGTCATCGCGACCGTGGGGCGGCAGTTGAGGCTGCGGCGCGAGGCGACGGCGATGCGAGTCCCCGACTTCGCCAAGGCGATTGGCTACGGCGAGGACCTGATCTACAAAATCGAAGCCGGGAAGCGGATTCCCAGGCCGGAGTTCCTGGACAAGGCCGACCAGGTGTTGAGGGCGGACGGGTTGATCGCCGCCATGAAGGAAGACGTGGAGAAGGTCCGATACCCGAAGCAGGTGCGGGATCTGGCGACGTTGGAGGCCAGAGCGGTTGAACTGCTCTCGTACGGCAGCCACGCCCTGCATGGCTTGCTTCAGACTGAGGAGCATGCAGGAGCGCTGCTGCGGACACGACGCCCCTCGCTCCCGGAGGAACGACTGACCCAGGCAGTAGCCGCCCGTATGTCCCGGAAGTCGATCTTCGAACGCTCACCTGCCCCCGAACTCAGCTTTGTCCTGGAAGAGGCGACGCTGAAACGCCCAATCGGAGAGAGGATGGTGCAGCGAGGGCAGCTCCAGTACCTCCTGGACGTAGGGCAACTGCGGAACGTCAAAATTCAGGTGATGCCGACAGAACGCTGGGACCATCCTGGTACCGGCGGCCGGATCCAAGTGCTGAAGTTCGCGGACGGTACGGCAGTTGGGCGCATGGATGACGAGTTCAACGGTCGGCCGGTCTCCGATCCGAAGCAACTTCGTATCCTCGAACTGAGCTATGGGATCATCCGGGCCGAGGCTCTGACCGTACGGGAGTCACGGGCCTTCATCGAGCTACTGCTGGGAGAAACATGATCCGCAAGGCCTCTGCCGGAGCCTCTTCCGATTTGGTGTGGTTCAAGAGCAGCTACAGCGACACCAGCAACCCGAACGACTGTGTTGAGGTGGCCAACACCGCGACCACCATCCACGTCCGCGACTCCAAGCACGCCGAAGCCAGTCCGCGCCTCGCGCTCTCACTCAAGGCCTGGGCCGACTTCGTGCCGTACGCGTCCGAGAACTGAGGGCCGACTACTCGACCTCTGCCTCCGGAACGTCGACCTCACCACCCAGTGAGCGCGCGATGGCGGTGAACTCGTTCAGCGCGGCCTGGAGGTCACGGACGATCTCCTCGGCGATGACCTCGGGCGGCAGGCCGCTATCGGCATCGTCGAGAGCGGGGTCCTTCATCCACGTGATGTCGAGGTTGACCTTGTCGCGAGCGATCAGGTCGTCGTAACTGAACTTCTTGAAGGGCCCGTTGTCGTCCTCGGACTCGACGCGGGAAGAGCGGGGCTCACCGGGCCGGTAGGCCGTCACGAAGTCGTCGAGGTGGGCTCGGGTCAGCGGCCGCTGCTTGAGGGTGAAGTGCTGACCGGTCCGGAAGTCGTAGACCCACGTCTCGGTGGTGTGGGGCTTGCCGTCCGCGCGTGGGGGTTTCTTGTCGAAGAAGAGGACGTTGGCCTTGACACCACCTGCGTAGAAGATGCCAGTGGGCAGCCTCAGGATGGTGTGAAGGTCGAACTCATCCAGCAGCTTCCGCCGTACCTTCTCGCCGGCGCCCCCCTCGAAGAGCACGTTGTCGGGAAGAACAACGGCGGCACGGCCGCCAACGGCCGTGAGCGACATGATGTGCTGCAGGAAGTTCAGCTGCTTGTTGGTGGTCGTGGCGGTGAAGTCGTCACGGTCGTACTGAATGTCTTCCTTCTCGACCTCGCCGTCCTGACCGACGACAGTGATCGCGGACTTACGACCGAAGGGCGGGTTGGCAAGAACGAGGGTGGCGTGCTTGCCGCTGGGCTTGTCGGCGAGCGCGTCACCGACGTGGATGAGGCTCGGCCCGTCGCTCTTCCCGATGCCGTGGAGGAGCATGTTCATCGCGGCCAGGCGGGCCGTGCCGGTGACGAGTTCGTTGCCCCAGATCTTGCGACCCTCGTCGTAGGCCTTCCGCTCTTCCAACGACATCTTCTTCATATGGTGGTCGCGGATGTAAGAGTGGGCGGCGATGAGAAAGCCGCCAGTCCCGCAGGCCGGGTCGGTGATGGTGTCGTCGGGACCCGGTCGAGTGACATCGACCATGGCGTCGATGAGAGCGCGGGGCGTGAAGTACTGTCCGGCGCCGGTCTTGGTGTCCGAGGCTCCTTTGGAAAGCAGACCCTCGTAAGCATCGCCCTTGAGGTCGGTGCCGGTCACGGTCCACTCTTCGCGGCCGATCAGTTCAACGACCAGCTTCTCCAGGAGGGCTGGCTTGGTGATCCGGTTCTGGGCGTCGGCGAAGATCGTACCGATGGTGGTGTCGGGGTGGCGGCCGAGGTGCTCAAGCACGTTCCGGTAGTGCTTATCCAACTCTGGGCCGCGCTTGCCGACGAGCGACTTCCAGTTGTAGTCAGCAGGGACGATGGCACTAAGGTCCTGCCCGTCCCAAGGGTCGTTCTCGATCTCGTCGACCATCTTGAGAAAGAGCAGATAGGAGAGCTGCTCGACGTACTCGATGGTGGACATGCCGTTGTCGCGGAGAACGTTGCAGTAATTCCAGAGCTTCGAGACAAGCGTGTTCGTCTGCGCGACGGCCTTGGCCGCCTTCTCAACCGAACCGTTCACGGGCTGCTGGGCATCTGTGGAGGCGGTCACAGGTCGAACTCCTGCTGTACGGCTAGGACGGGGGTGGGCGTGGGTTCGGGAGCAGGCTCGGTGGCTGCGGCGGCACCGGGGACGAAGACTCCCTTAGTCGCTGCCTTGCGGGAACGCGTAGCTTTAGCCACTCGGTACGCAATGCTGCTGCGCGCCAACGCGGCGGACGCGTGCTCATCCCCGGCTCGCGACGGGACCAGGTTGCCGGTGAAGGCGCGTTGCAGGAGGGCAGTCTGAAGGCCCCTGGCGCGCTTCAGGCCATTGTTGATCTCGTGGTCCATAGCAGCCACACCGCTCAACAGTGCATCACAGCGTTGAACGAGCTCCTCTTGGACGTCCAGGGGAGGAATGGGGAATTCGACCGCCTTGAGGCGCTTAGCGGATAGGTGAGCAATATTGGTGGTAATTCGAACCTCTTGCATGAATCGCTTCGCGTGCAAGTGCCTCCGAAACACAAGCAACGCCCACTCAGGTAGTACTCCAGTACCAGCCTTGAAACGAAGTAGGCTGTTCGTGAACGCAACCTCCCGAGGAAACCCTCGGTAGAGCGCGGGGCGCCCGACGAGATGCGGGCTCTGCCCTTCATTAAGCAGTACATCGCCCGACTTCAACCGATACTTTTCCCACACCCCGGAGAAATCCATCTCCATGACGTCGGCGGCGTCGATGCGATCCTCAAATACATTGGCAACCCTAAGGTACCGACGCATTTCCGGACCGTGATGCCAGTCAGGGTGACGAGCACGCCCAAGTTCGAGAGTGCCCGCCTGTTCAACGGTAGCCAGTCGCCAAGATCCCGGAAGTTCCTCTGGAACAGACGAGATCAAGATTCTCTTCCGAAGCCCATCAAGCCGTTTCTGCGTCCGTCGCAGTGTCGCTACTCCGGCGTCCAACCGGGACAACTGCTCTTCGAGGACCTCGACAATGCGATGCTGCTCCGCAAGTGGCGGCAGTGGTACCGGCACCTCGCGCAAGCGCTGCTGCGGCAAGTGCTTGATGGTACTCCCAGTCGCGAATCGCGCCAGAACCCCGACCCCAGCGACGTATTCGAGATAGTGACGCAAATACCTGTTATCCAGAGCTCGCGAGGGACGCACTCGATGCAACGCCTTCTGAAAAGCGATCGGCTCATCCCTGTTCCAGATAGCGCAGCGGCCGATCTCGCCGCCTTCACACACGACTAGGTCACCTTTGGACACCGTGAATCGTGGAAGCTCGTCCGGCTCGATGTCCATCGTCAACAGATCGTCGGTGTCGATCTGCCCCCACTGCACATTGACGTTGCGCAGGTACTGAACGGGATGCCGACCAGTGGACTGCTTCTTGTCCAGCATCTTCCCGAGCGCCGTGTCAGCAACGTCCCCCAGCTGAGCCCAAACCCACCCCGCCGGAAGCTCTCTCTCCCCGTCCACGCCCACGCTCAACCCAGTTCCCGATTCAGCTCATCCAACAATTCCAACGCCGCGTCCTTGTCCCCGAACGCCTGCATGAAGCCCCTGCCTCCGCCGCGCTCGGTGAACGGTGCGGCCCCGAAGTCTCCCGGCTCTATGCCGACGTCGACGGCGATGGCGTCCTTTATCCGCTCCAGCCACCACAGCTGGTCGTCCGTGAACTCCACGCCCGCCTGTCGCTGCCGCAGCAGCCAGCCTTCGAAGCGCTCCTCGACCACCGTACGGTACGGAAGGAGCTCCTCGTCGGCGCCGAGCTCGAAGCGGATGAGGCGGACTAGGTCGCCGAGGCCCGCCTCCTTGCCGGGGCTGGCGGCGGCGCGGCCGAGCTGCTCGTAGTGGTCCCAGAGGACACCCGTCGTCCAGGAACGGTTCGTCGCGCGGATCCGGCCCGCCAGCTCCCGCAGCGCGTCACGCGCCTCGCGCGGGCTGACCCGCGCGCCGCTGCCCAGCGCCACGCGAATCGCCACGTCCTCGTCCCGCTGCTCCTTCGTGAGGAGCGAGTGCCACTCGGCGAGCTCCTTGGCCGCGCGCTCCGTACGCGGTATCTCCCGCATCGCGGTGACCCGGACCTCGGTCGTCTCGTCGTACGTCAGGTCCTGCTGGTGCCTGATCTCCAGGATCAGCTTGCGCAGCTCGGGCCGGGAGGTCAGTGGCGCCACCGCGTCCTGGACCAGCTTCCTGGCCAGTTCGGGGCCGCCGTCATGCCGTGCCTGGTCCTGGGTGTCGACGTCCACGGCGTCTGTAATCCGGCGGGCGAGATCGGCAAGGCTGACGCCGCCGGACGTCTGGGCCAACAGGCCTCGCTCCTCCGCGCCCAGCTGGCGGTCGATGCGGGCCAGCCGGCGCGCCAGTGTCTCCGCCTCGTCCGCCGTGAGCGACCGCGTTCCCGCCTTGTCCAGCAGTTTCACCAGCGAGACGCTCTTCTCCCCCGCCGGGATGAGCGGGCGGGCGTCCACCAGAGGAGAGTCGGTCACGCCCACCGCGTCGATCAGGACGAAACGGTCCTTCGTCAGGTCCGGCGCCGCCTCTGGGGTCACCGCCTTCAGCTCGTCCGCGTCGATGGAGCGGGCACCGCGGCCCTTCATCTGCTCGAAGAGCACCGGGCTCTTGATCGACCGCAGGAAGATCACGCATTCCAACGGCTTCACGTCCGTCCCCGTGGCGATCATGTCGACCGTGACCGCCACCCGAAGGCGGGGCGAGTTACGCAGGTCGTTGATCAACGTATCGGGGTCGTCACCGTTCTGGCGCGACTTATATGTGATCTTCTTCGCGAACTCGTCGCCCCGCCCGAAGACTTCCTTGACCTGCTTCAGCACTTCCTCGGCATGGTCGTCGCCAGCCGCGAAGACGAGGGTCTTGGGCAGCTCCGCGCGGCCAGGGAACCAGCGCTTCCAGTTGTTCCGGTAGGTCGTCAGCACTGCCCGGATCTCGTCCTCGGTGATCACCGTGCGGCCGAGCTGCGCGACGGTGTACTCGAAGTCCTCGTCCAGTTGCTCGTAGCGCTGGGTACGCGTCTGGCGGTCCCGGATACGGACGGTCGTACCCTTCTCGATCTTCGCCCCGCCGTCCTCGCGGATCGTGGTGTCGAGACGCACGATGTCGAAGTCGACGTTGACGCCGTCCGCGACGGCCTGCTCGTACGTGTACTGGGACACCATGTTGTTGTCGAAGAAGCCCTGGGTCTGGCGGGTGGGCGTGGCCGTCAGGCCGACCAAGTGGGCGTCGAAGTACTCCAGGACACCGCGCCAAAGGCCGTAGATCGAGCGGTGGCACTCATCGATCACGATCACGTCGAAGGACTCGATCGGGACGTCCGGGTTGTACTCGACGGTGATCGGCTCGTCGGCCGCGTAGGTCTCGTCCAGGTTCGAGGTGTTCGCATCGGTCGCGGTGGCCGCCTCGGCCGCACCGCCAGACTTCGTCTCGTCGCTCTCCGGTTCGTCCGTCTCCGGACCGTCCGGCAGCTCCTCTCCCTTGAGGAGCGCGTACATCCGTTGGATCGTGGAGATCACGACCGCCGACGTGTCCTGAAGTCCACTCCGCCCCAGCATGTCGACGTTGTAGAGGTCGGTGAGCTTCCGGTTCTCGTCGGGGGTGCGGTACTTGTCGAACTCCGCGTGAGCCTGCCGTCCGAGGTTGTTGCGGTCGACGAGGAAGAGGACCCGGCGGGCGCCCGCGTGGCGGAGGAGCCGGTAGGTCTCCGTGACGGCCGTGAACGTCTTTCCCGCGCCCGTGGCCATCTGGATGAGGGCGCGCGGTCGATCGGTCGCCAGGGAGCCTTCCAGGCCCGTGATGGCGTCCACCTGGGCCATGCGGAGGCCGTGTGTCTCCAAGAGCGGCATGCTCGTGCGGAGGGCCGCGCGGAAGGTGGGCACGTCCGGTTCCGCATCGGCCCGCTTCATCCATGCGGCGATGGTCTCGGGGCGGTGAAAGGCGAAGACCTCGCGGGAGCGTGCGTGAGGGTCGACGCGGTTGAGGAAGTACGTCTCTGCACCGGTGCTGACGTATCGGAACGCGAAAGGCTCGTCGCGGCGCCACACCGCCATCGCATGCTCCTTGAGCACACCGGCCGCGTACCGCTCGTTCTGCGCGAGGGCACCTGCCAGGGCCGTGCCCTCGCGCTTGGCCTCGATGACTCCGACGATCTTCCCGTCGACGTAGAGGACGTAGTCGGCACGCCCGGTGGCGAGCGTGAACTCCTCGACGGCGACGCCCTTGGCCGCCAGCGGGTTCGTGTCCGCCTTGCTCTGGATCAGCCAGCCCGCCTTCGTGAGCATCGCGTCGATCTTCTTGCGTGCCTGCACCTCGTTGAGCGGCGCGGGGCGCTGCGCGCGCTCCACGATCGCGTCACGGGCCGCGGAGGCGATCCTCCGGGGCTGAACACGCTCCCGGTCGTACCGCTGCTGGTGAGCCACCCGCAGCTCGGCGACCTGTGCCCGCAAGTCCTCTATCTGGGCGGCGTATTCCGACTTCGCGCGCTGCACGCTGGCGATGAGTTCCTCGGCCTCGCTACGGGCCCGACGCTCGGCCTCAAGGCGGTCGCTGGTCTCGGAAAGCTTGACGCGCGACTGCGCAAGCGCGCGACGATGCCCCTCCAGGGCCTCCTGAAGTTCCGAGATCTCTTCGGGGTCGGCGGACTGCACATCCGTGGGAAGTGTCGGCGGAACGAACGCCGACACGGTTCGCTTGCCGCCCATTGCGCGGTCGAAGAGATCGCCGAGCCGCCAACACAGCTCCAGCGCTTCGAGCGCCTTGGTCGTGTCGAAGAGGTGGTTGTGCGCGGCGTCGTTACGGCCTCTGCGCAGCTTGTCGAAGGCTTCGCGGCTCCAGCCGATGAGCACACCTGCCCGGGTGAGCGCGTTGAGGCGGTCGAACTGGGTCGTGCCCTGGACACGCGTGCCTGTGCGGGTGACGAACTCCTCGGCCAGCACCTCGCCGAACTGGCCGGCGCTCACGTAGGCGGCGTTCGGGTTGGTGAAGACGGTCAGCTCAGCCTGCGAACCATAGATGGCCAGCAGCGGCTGATAGCTGTACAGACGCCCGAAGTTGGGCGAGGCCTTCGCCAGCTGCCGAAGCCGGTCGTCGATGTTCTGCCCGTCCACGCGCCCCCGCCTCAGCCATCGCCCGTACCAGGATGGACAAGCTTACGGAGGAGAAGGCGGGGAAGCAGCGGAATAGGACAGGGGGAAGCGCGTCTCCAGTGGCTCTTGATCGCGGAGACGCGGACGCGCCCGTCAGAACTTGATGCTTCCGATCATGCTGGCGACGTTCGTCGTCAGGTCGTGGATCGTCGGCGCGACGGTCGAGGAGGCGAGATAGAAACCGAGCAGCATGCACACCACGGCATGCCCGCCCTTCAGACCCGACTTCTTGATCAACAAGAAGACGATGATCGCCAGCAGCACCACCGCCGAAATCGAGAGTGCCACGGCGGCTCACCTCCAAAGATCCCAGGGACGCGGGGGGTTCGGACTATGGGGGTTGTAGATCGGTACAGCAGTTCCACGCTCAAGCCAGCAGGTTCATACCCATCCAGCGGTAGTGATCATAACTATGCGTGCTCGCGCATCGCTCGGCGCACAGCCGCACAAGGGGGCGCATGGCCAATATGGTCAGGGCATGACGACCGAGGCTGTCTCATTCCCCCGCCGGCACGCCCGCACCCAGCGTTTCACGCTCGGCGCGCCGCGCGCGTTCACCGTGGCCCCCGACGGCTCCCGGGTGGCCTTTCTGCGTTCCGGCTCCGGTACGGACCGGGCCAACTCCCTGTGGGTCCTCGATGTGCCGAGCGGCGAGGAACACCTCGCGGCGGACCCGCGCACACTGCTCGGCGGCGCCGAGGAGCACCTCTCGCCTCAGGAGCGGGCCCGCCGCGAACGCAGTCGTGAGGGCGGCGCCGGCATCGTCGGCTATGCCGCCGACGCAGCCCTGGAGTTGGCGTCTTTTGCCTTGTCAGGGCGGCTTTTCACGGCAGAGCTCAGGGTCGGCACGGCACGCGAACTCACCGTCCCCGGACCGGTGATCGACCCCCGCCCGTCCCCCGACGGCCGTCATGTCGCGTACGTCGCACAGGGCGCCCTGCGCGTGGTGGGCGCCGAGGGCGGGGGCGACCGGGCGCTCGCGGAGCCGGAGTCGGATCAGGTCACCTACGGATTGGCCGAGTTCGTCGCGGCCGAGGAGATGGGGCGTTCGCGCGGATTCTGGTGGTCGCCCGGGTCGGACCGGCTGCTCGTGGCGCGGGTGGACGACACGCGGGTGCAGCGGTGGTGGATCGCCGACCCCGCCCATCCCGAGCGTGACCCACACCACGTCGCGTACCCCGCGGCGGGCACGGCGAACGCGGACGTACGACTGTTCCTGTACGACCTCGACGGGGAGCGCACAGAGGTCTCGTGGGACCGGGCACGCTACCCGTACTTGGCGCATGTGCACTGGTCAGACGCAGGTGCACCGCTGCTGCTCGTACAGGCGCGCGACCAGCGCAGCCAGCTGTTCCTCGCCGTGGACCCGGGGTCCGGGGCGACCCGGATGGTGCACGCCGACGAAGATCCAACATGGCTTGAACTGTTCGCCGGAGTGCCCTGCTGGAGCCCCGCAGGACGCCTGGTCAGGATCGCCGACGAGGGCGGCGCCCGGGTCCTCGCGGTGGGTGAACGACCGCTCACCGGAGCCCAGTTGCACATCCGTGCGGTACTGGACGTGACCAGCGACGACGTGCTGGTCTCGGCGTCCGCCGGCGAGGAGGCCGAGGCCCCCGAGATCGGCGAGGTGCACGTCTACCGGGTCAGCGAGCTCGGCGTGGAGCGCGTGTCGCAGGAGCCCGGCGTGCACACGGCGGTTCGCGCCGGGGGCGTGACCGTATTGGTGTCCGCCACACTGGACCGCCCCGGCGCCCGTGTCCAGGTACTGCGCGAGGGCAAGCACCTGGCGACTCTCGCCTCGTACGCCGAAGATCCCGGTTTGTCCCCGCGCGTGACGCTCACCCAGGGGGGCGCACGGCGAATTCCGTGCGCCGTGCTTATGCCACGGGACTACCACGGGGACACTCCCCTTCCGGTGCTGCTCGACCCCTACGGAGGTCCGCACGGTCAGCGGGTGGTCGCCGCGCACAACGCCCACCTCACCTCGCAGTGGTTCGCCGACCAGGGCTTCGCAGTGCTCGTCGCCGACGGCCGGGGCACCCCGGGCCGCTCCCCCGCCTGGGAGAAGTCCATCAAGGACGACATCGCCGCGATCGTCCTCCAGGACCAGGTCGACGCGCTCCAGGCGCTCGCCGCGGACTTCCCCCTCGACCTCACCAGGGTCGCGATCCGCGGCTGGTCGTTCGGCGGCTACCTCGCCGCCCTCGCGGCCCTGCGCCGCCCGGACGTCTTCCACGCGGCGGTGGTCGGCGCCCCGGTGACCGACCTGCGCCTGTACGACACCCACTACCAGGAGCGCTACCTCGGCGACCCCGGCGAGCAGCCGGAGGTGTACCGCCGTAACTCGGTGATCGGCGACGAGGGCCTGACCGAGGCGGCCGAACCGCACCGCCCGATGATGATCGTCCACGGCCTCGCCGACGACAACGTGGTGGTGGCCCACTCGCTGCGGCTGTCCTCGGCGCTGCTCGCGGCGGGCCGCCCGCACGAGGTGCTGCCCCTGTCGGGCGTCACGCACATGACCCCGCAGGAACAGGTGGCGGAGAACCTGCTCCTGCTCCAGCTGGACTTCCTGAAGCGGTCGCTGGGGCTCGGGTAGGGGTACGGCAACGGGCCGGGACGACATGGCGCGTCCCGGCCCGTTCACGGCACCCGCACGGCCGTACGCTGTTCAGCGTGCCGCGTCCGTATATCGGGACCGGGTCGGCCAAGTTGCCTGCGTGTTAACGCGATTACACCCCTTACGTCCCGCTATGCACCCCCGTCGACAAGATCGTCCGGCGCTTCCGCCGCCGGTTCCTCCGGTGGCACCACCCTCTTCTCCTCGGCGAAGTGACAGGCCGAGTCGTGCGCCGCCGGCCCCGACGCGAACCGGAACGCGGCGGGCACGGCGAGCTCCGGCACCTCCAGCGCGCACCGCTCCTGCGCCTTCCAGCACCGCGTGCGGAACCGGCACCCCGACGGCACGTTCGTCGGCGACGGCACGTCCCCGCTCAGGATGATCCGCTCCCGGTGCTCGCGCGCCTCGGGGTCCGGTACCGGCACCGCGGAGAGCAGCGCCTGGGTGTAGGGGTGGGTCGGGTGGTCGTAGATCTCCTCGTCCCTGCCGGTCTCCACGATCCGCCCGAGGTACATCACGCCGACCCGGTCCGAGATGTGCCGCACGATCGACAGGTCGTGGGCGATGAAGACGTAGGACAGGTCGAAGTCGTTCTGGAGCCGGTCGAGCAGGTTGATCACCTGGGCCTGGACCGAGACGTCCAGCGCGGAGACGGGCTCGTCGGCGACGATCACCTCGGGGCGCAGCGCCAGCCCCCGGGCGATGCCGATGCGCTGCCGCTGGCCGCCGGAGAACTGGTGCGGGTAGCGGTTGATGTACTCGGGGTTGAGGCCGACCACGTCCAGCAGTTCCTGGACGCGTCTGCGCCGGTCGCCCTTCGGGGCCACCTCGGGGTGGATGTCGAAGGGCTCGCCGATGATGTCGCCGACGGTCATCCGCGGGTTGAGCGAGGTGTACGGGTCCTGGAACACCATCTGGATGTTGCGGCGGACCGCCTTCAGCGCGCGCCCGCTCAACCTGGTGATGTCCTCGCCCTTGTACTTGATCGACCCGGCCGTCGGCCGCTCAAGATTGACGAGCATCTTGGCAACGGTCGACTTGCCGCAGCCCGACTCCCCGACGATCCCGAGGGTCTCTCCCCTGTTGAGCACGAAGTCGACACCGTCGACAGCCTTGACCGCACCGACCTGCTTCTTGAACAGAATGCCCTGAGTCAACGGATAGTGCTTGACCAGTCCCTGCACCTCGATGAGCGCCTCAACCATTGACGCACTCCCTCCAGAAGTGACAGGCGCTCCCCCGGTACTGGTCCACCTCGTACAGCGGCGGCACGTCGGTGCGGCACACGTCCCGGGCCATGGGGCAGCGCGGGTTGAAGGCGCACCCCGGAGGGATGTCCATGAGGTTGGGCGGCAGGCCCTTGATGGCGTAGAGCTCCTGGCCCTTCTGGTCCAGGCGCGGGATGGAGTCGAGCAGTCCGCGGGTGTACGGATGCGCGGGCGCCTTGTAGATGTCGTGCACGGGTGCGGACTCGACGATCCGTCCCGCGTACATGACGGCGATGCGGTCGGCGACGTCCGCGACCACGCCCAGATCGTGGGTGATGAGGATCAGCCCCATCCGGTACTCGCGTTGCAGCTCCGCGAGCAGGTCCATGACCTGGGCCTGCACGGTGACGTCCAGGGCGGTCGTCGGTTCGTCGGCGATGATCAGGTCCGGTTCCAGGGCCAGCGCCATGGCGATCATGATGCGCTGACGCATACCGCCGGAGAACTGGTGCGGATAGTCCCGCACCCGCTGGGCGGCGGCCGGGATCCGCACCCGGTCCATCAGCTCGACGGCCCTGGCCCGCGCGTCCTTCTTCGACATGCCCCGGTGCACGACGAACATCTCGCCGAGCTGGTCGCCCACGCTCAGCACCGGGTTCAGCGCCGACAGCGCGTCCTGGAAGATCATCGCCATCCCGGCGCCCCGGATCCTGCGCCGCTCCTCCTCCTTCAGCTTCAGCAGGTCCCGCCCCTGGAAGAGGATCTCGCCGCCGCTGATCCGCCCCGGCGGCACGTCGAGGATCCCCATCACGGCCTGCGCGGTCACCGACTTCCCGGACCCGGACTCGCCGAGCACGGCCAGCGTCTCGCCCGCGCCGACGGCGTACGAGACCCCGTTGACCGCCTTCGCGACCCCGTCCCTGGTCCGGAACTCCACGTGCAGGTCCCGCACTTCGAGCAGCACGCGCTCACCTCAGCTTCGGGTCGAGGGCGTCGCGCACCGCGTCGCCGAGCATGATGAAGGCCAGGACGGTGATCGCGAGGGCCCCGGAGGGCCACAGCAGCGCGTGCGGCGCGTTGCGGACGTACGGGGAGGCGGCGGAGATGTCGATGCCCCAGGAGACGCTGGGCGGCTTCAGACCGACGCCGAGGTACGACAGGGTCGCCTCCAGCGCGATGTACGTGCCGAGCGCGATGGTCGCCACCACGATCACGGGTGCCACGGCGTTGGGCGCGATGTGCCGCAGCAGGATGCGCGAGGGGGAGGCGCCGAGGGCGCGGGCGGCCTGCACGTAGTCGTTCTGTTTCGCGGTGATCACCGAGCCGCGGGCGATCCGGCAGACCTGCGGCCAGCCGAGCAGCACCATGAAGCCGATGACCGGCCAGACGGTGTTGCTGGTCACCACGGACAGCAGGACGAGGCCGCCGAGGACGACCGGGATCGCGAAGAAGACGTCGGTGATCCGGGACAGGACCGCGTCCCAGCCCCCGCCGAAGAACCCGGCGAGCCCGCCGAGCACCGACCCGAGCAGCGCGACCCCGAGCGTGGCGCAGACGCCCACCGTGACGGACGTACGGGCCCCGTAGACGGTCCGCGTGTAGACGTTGCAGCCCTGGCCGTCGTAGCCGAAGGGGGCGCCCGGCTGGGAGCCCTCCTGGGCCTTGGCGAGGTCGCACTGGAGGGGGCTGCCGGAGGCGATCAGGGACGGCCACAGGGAGATGACGACCAGGAAGAGGATGACGAGGGCGGAGATGACGAAGACCGGGTTGCGGCGCAGGTCCCGCCAGGCGTCGGACCACAGCGAGCGGGGTCGGGCGGCCGGGCCGGTGCCGAGCGGGCCGCCCGGTGTCCGCTCCAGCGTCTGCGCCTCGGTGGTCGCGAGGTCCATCGCCCCGCCCGCGCCGGTTCCCGCGATGGCCCGGTCGGGCTCGAACGGCTGCTCAGGCATAGCGGATCCTCGGGTCGAGTACGGCGTAGAGGAGGTCCACGAGGAGGTTGGCCACCAGGAACACCAGGACGAGGACGGTCACGAAGCCGACCACCGTCTGGGTGTTCTGCCGCAGGATCCCCTGGTACAGCTGGTAGCCGACGCCGTGGATGTTGAAGATCCGCTCGGTGACGATGGCGCCGCCCATCAGCGCGCCGATGTCGGTACCGATGAAGGTGACGACGGGGATGAGGGAGTTGCGCAGCAGGTGCCGGGAGACGACCCGGTGCCGGGGCAGGCCCTTGGCGACGGCCGTCCGGACGTAGTCGCTGCGTCTGTTCTCGGCGATGGAGGTCCGGGTCAGCCGGGTGACGTAGGCGAGGGACACGGAGGCGAGGACGAGGCCGGGCACGATCAGCTCGCCGAAGCCGGCGTCCGGGGAGACGGAGGGCCTGATCCAGCCCCATTCGACGCCGAGCAGGAGCTGGAGCAGCAGGCCGGTGACGAAGGTCGGTACGGAGATCACGACGAGGGTGGCGAGGAGGACGCCGGTGTCGACGGGCCGGCCGCGGCGCAGCCCGGTGAGCACGCCCAGCGTGATGCCGATGACGATCTCGAAGAGGATGGCCACGACCGTCAGCCGGACGGTGACGGGGAACGCGGTGGCCATCAGCTCGGTGACCGGCTGCCCGTTGAACGCCGTACCGAAGTCACCGGTGAACACGTTCCCCATGTAGGTCAGGTATTGCTGCCACACCGGCTTGTCGAGTCCGAACTCCCTTTTCAGCTGGGCGGCGGTCGCCGGGTCGCAGGCGCGCTCGCCGCACAGTCCGGCGATCGGGTCGCCCATGACGTTGACCATCAGGAAGATCAGCAGCGTGGCCCCGACGAACACCGGGACCATCTGGAGCAGCCGCCGGACCACGTAGCGCCCCATGCCGGGTCAGCTGACCTTGATCTCGTTGTAGACGGGGACGCTGAAGGGGTTGAGCGCGACGTTCGACAGCCGGTCCGAGTAGCCGGCGCTGCCGTTCTGGTACCAGAGCGGGATGGCGGCCATGTTGTCGCGGACGACCCCCTCGGCCTGCTGGAAGGTGGCGACGGCCTTGGCGGTGTCGGTCTCGGCGTTCGCCTGGTCGACGAGCTTGTCGAAGTCCTTGTTGGACCACTTGCCGTCGTTGGAGGAGGCGTTGGTGTAGTAGAGCGGCTGGAGGAAGTTCTGGATGAGCGGGTAGTCCATCTGCCAGCCCGCGCGGAACGGGCCGCTCATCTTGTGCTGCCCGATCTGGTTGCGGAAGTCGGCGAACGTGCCGATCGGGTTCCCTACGCATGCCTTGTCGTTGCCGAGCGCGTTGTTGATGGAGTTGCACACGGCGTCCACCCACATCCTGTGCGAGCCGGTGTCGGCGTTGTACGTGATCTTGACCTGGCCGCCCGGCAGCCCTCCGCCCTCCTGGATCAGCTTCTTGGCCTGGGCCGGGTCGTAGTCGCAGGCGCTCCCGCACAGCCCCTCCTTGAAGCCGCCCTCGGCGCCGAGCACCGGCGAGGTCCAGTCGGTGGCGGGGGTGCGGGTGTTGTGGAAGATGGTGTCGGTGATCTGCTTGCGGTTGATGGCCATGGAGAGGCCGGTGCGGACCTTCTCCGCGCCGCTCTTGTTCCAGGCGCCGTCGTAGTAGGGGAAGGCGAGGGTCTGGATGATGCCGGCCGGGGTGTTGATGTAGCGGCCGGCGAGGTCGGCCTTGACGTTCTTCAGCTGTGTGGCGGGCACGTCGTCGACGAGGTCGAGGTTGCCGGCGATCAGGTCGGTGTAGGCGGTGTCGCTGTCGGTGTAGACCTTGAGGGTCACGCCGTCGTTCTGCGCCTTGTCGTCCCCCGGGTACAGGGCCCACTTCCTCAGGTTCATCTGCGAGCCCTTGGTGTACGACTCGATGGCGTACGGGCCGTCGCCGACCGGCTGTTTCAGCCAGTCGGCGTGGTCGGTGAAGAAGGCCTGGGGCAGCGGCGCGAAGGCCGCGTAGCCGAGGGTGTCGGGGAAGCTGGAGAACTTCTGGTTGAGCCGGACGGTGAACGTCCTGTCGTCGACGACCTTCAGTCCGGAGAGGGTGTCGGCGCTCTGCGTGCCGCTGTCCGGGTGGACCTTGTCGTAGCCCTGGATGTAGCCGAAGAAGTAGGCGTTCTTCTGGTTGTTCTTCAGGCTCGCCCCGTAGTTCCAGGCGTCGACGAAGGACCTGGCGGTCACCTTCTCGCCGTTGGAGAAGGTCCAGCCGTCCCTGAGGGTGATCGTGAAGTTCTGCGAGTCGTTCGTGTCGATCTTCGCGGCGAGCATGTTCTGGGCCTTGCCGGTCTTCGGGTCGTACTTCTTCAGCCCCCGGAAGATCATGTCGAGGACCTTGCCGCCCTGGACCTCGTTGGTGTTGGCGGGCTCCAGGGGGTTCTGGGGGTCGCCCCAGGAGGAGCTCAGCACGCCGTTCTCGCCGCCGCCACCGCTGCCGCCGCCCCCGCAGGCCGTGGCGGTCAGCGCCACCACCACCGCGCAGACCGCCCCCCGGGCGTGCGTCGCTGAACGCATGGCGTGCCTCCTCCGTGCAGGGTGGTGGTCCCTTACCGCGGTTCCCTACCGGTCAATATCATCAGAAATGCTGCATAACGCACATTTGCTTCGCCCATCCGCAGCAGGACCCACCCGAAGGGGTGGTGCCGCCTTTTCTGCAGGCCACACCGGCCCCACGCGCCGTTGACGCACCCTCAGTGCCGCTGATAGACACACCCGGACTCCGAACAAGCCGTATCTGTGCGAGCAATGACGCGAGGTCACCCCCCATGAGCTCACAAGCCCGGCACCGCGCAAGGCGTTCACACCCGAGAACCCGCCGCCTCCGGGCACCCCGGCCGGTGGCGGCCGCCGGTGCCCTGGCCCTGACCTTCTCGGCGGTGCTCGCGACCCCGCTCGACCCGTTACCCCAGCAGGCTTCGGCCGCCACCGGCGACAAGGTGCTCACCGTCGCGGTCGCCCAGAGCGTCGACTCGCTGAGCCCCTTCCTGGCCATGCGGCTGCTCAGCACCAGCGTCCAGCGGCTGATGTACGAGTACCTCACCGACTACGACCCCGGGGACGCGCACCCGGTCCCCGGTCTGGCCACCAAGTGGTCCGCGTCCGCCGACAAGCTCACCTGGACGTACACGATCCGCTCCGACGCGAAGTGGTCGGACGGGCAGCAGGTGACCGCCGAGGACGCGGCGTGGACGTTCGACAAGCTGATGACGGACCCGGCGGCCGCCACCGCGAACGGCAACTTCGTCACCAACTTCCGCCGGGTGACGGCGCCGAGCCCCACCCGACTGGTCATCGAACTGAAGAAGCCGCAGGCCACGATGACCGCACTGGACGTGCCGATCGTGCCCGAGCACATCTGGAAGAACGTCGCGGACTTCTCGAAGTTCAACAACGACAGCACATTCCCCGTCGTCGGCGACGGGCCGTTCGTCCTCACCGCCTACAAGGCGGACAGCTACGTCCGGCTCAGGGCCAACAAGGACTTCTGGCGCGGCGCCCCCAAGTTCGACGAGCTGGTCTTCCGGTACTACAAGGACCAGGACGCCGCCGTGGCCGCCCTGCGCAAGGGCGAGGTCTCCTTCGTCGCGGGCGCACCGGCCCTGACACCCGCCCAGGCGTCCTCGCTCCAGGGACAGAAGGACATCCACGTCAACGACGCCCCCGGCCGCCGCTTCTACGCCCTCGCCACCAACCCCGGCGCCCGCGCGAAGAACGGCCAGAAGTTCGGCGACGGCGACCCCTCCCTGCTCGACGAGCGGGTGCGGCACGCGCTGTTCATGGCCGTCGACCGGAAGACCATCGTCGACAAGGTGTTCCAGGGGCACGCGGCCGAGGGCCAGGGCTACATCCCGCCGCGCTTCACCTCGTACTTCTGGAAGCCGTCCGCGAGCCGGCAGCTCGCCTACGACCCCGCGGCGGCCGCCCGCCTCCTCGACCAGGCCGGCTACCGCAAGAACGCCGACGGCAAACGGGTCGGCAAGGACGGCAGGCCACTGCACTACCGCGTCCTGTGCCACGCCACCGACCCCAACGACAAGGCCGTCGGCCAGTACCTCAGGGAGTGGTGGGCCAAGCTCGGCATCGGCATGACCCTCGACTGCCTGGACAACGTCACCGACCCCTGGCTCGCCGGCCGGTTCGACCTCGCCTTCGACGGCTGGTCCGTCAACCCCGACCCGGACTACGTGCTGTCCATCCACACCTGCGGCGCCCTGCCCGCCACCCCGAAGGACACCGGCCCGACCGACGACTTCGTCTGCGACCGGACGTACGACGGCCTGTACGCCCGGCAGCTCGCCGAGTACGACCCCGGCGCACGGGCCGCCCTGGTCAAACAGATGGAGTCACGGCTGTACGACCTGGGGTACATGAACGTCATGGCGTACCCGAACGCCGTCGAGGCCTACCGCACCGACCAGATCAAGTCGATCGAGACGATGCCCAGGGCCGCCGGCAACATCTACGGACAGGACGGCTACTGGAGCTGGTGGTCGGCGGTGCCGGCCGACTCCACGGGCTCCTCGGGAGGCGGCTCGACCGGGGTCGTCGTCGGGGTCGTCGCGGGGGTGGTGGTCCTCGCCGGGGCCGGGGTGTTCCTCGCGCGGCGCCGGCGCGCCACGGCGGACGACCGCGAGTAGCCCATGCAGCCGACCGCTCCCGACACGCCGCCCCCTCCCGACGCGCCGTCCACGCCGTCCACGCCGTCCGGCCCGGACGCCGAACCGGTCTCGGCCGGTCCGCCGCCGCGCGGACCGCGGGCGCGCACGACCGCCGCGTACCTGCGCTACGGCGCGGCCAAGGCGGGCGGCGCCGCCGTCTCGCTGCTCGCCGTCCTCGTCACCGGCTTTTTCCTCTTCCGGCTGATCCCCGGCGACCCGGTCCGGACCATGACGGGCGGCCGGCCGATCTCGGCAGCCCAACTCGCTCAGTACCGGAAGGAGTTCGGGCTCGACCTGCCGATGTGGGAGCAGTTCACGGACTACTGCCGCAAGACGCTCACCGGCGACCTGGGGACGTCGTACCAGTTCCACACCCCGGTGGTCGACAAGATCGGCGAGGCGCTGCCGAACACCCTCCTGCTGACCGGCACCGCCTTCGTGATCTACACCGCGCTCGGTGTGTTCCTCGGCACCCGCTCGGCGTGGCGGCACGGGCGGCTCGGCGACCGGCTCAACACCGGTCTGGCGCTGACCCTGTACTCCGTCCCGTCGTTCTGGCTGGGGCTGCTGGCCATCATCGTGTTCGGGGTGGGCCTCGGACCCGTTCCCGGGCTGTTCCCGACGGGCGGCATGGAGTCGGGCGGCGCGCAGGGCTTCGCCCGCGTCCTCGACATCGCCCACCACCTCGTGCTGCCGGTGCTCACCCTGGTCGCGGTCGAGTACGGGCAGACGCTGCTGGTCACCCGCTCGGCGCTGCTGGCCGAGATGGGCAGCGACTACCTCACCACCGCCCGCGCCAAGGGGCTGCGGGACGACCTGGTGCGCCGCAGGCACGCGGTACCGAACGCGCTGCTGCCCACGGTCACCCTGGTCTTCGTCAACCTCGGCCGGACCGTCGCGGGCGTCATCCTGGTCGAGACCGTCTTCTCCTGGCCCGGTCTCGGCGGCCTCTTCTACCAGGCGCTGAGCGTGCCCGACCTGCCCCTGGTGCAGGGGCTGTTCCTCTTCTTCGCCTCGGCGGTGATCATCATGAACACGCTGGCCGACCTGCTCTACCCCCTGCTCGACCCCCGGGTGGGCCGATGACGACCGACGCCACTCCCCCGACGCCGCGGGCCGGCGTCGCTGTCGGGCGCAGGGCCTTGGTCTGGCGGCGGCGTCGGGCCTCTGTCGTGCGGTTCGTCCGGGAGTACCGGACCCATCGCGCCGGACTGGCCGGGCTGGCCGCGCTCGTCCTGTTCGCCCTGGTGGCGCTGACCGCGCCGCTGACCGTCGGGTCCGGTGTGACCGGGGTGACCGACGCGCCGGGCGGTCCGCTGCAGGCGCCGAGCGGCGAGTTCCCGCTGGGCACCGACCGGTTCGGACGCGACCTGCTGGGCCTGGTCGTCTGGGGCTCGCGGGTCTCCCTGCTGGTCGGGCTGCTGGCCGCGGTGCTGTCGGTCGTGATCGGCGCGGTCGTCGGCATCACCGCCGGGCACTTCCGCGGGGCGTACGCGACGGTGCTGATGCGGATCACCGACTGGTTCCTGGTGATGCCCGCACTGGTGCTCGCCATCGCGCTGGCCACCGTGATGTCCCGGTCGCTGGGCACGGTGATCCTCGCCATCGGCGTCACCTCCTGGCCGACGACGGCCCGCCTGGTGCGCGCGGGGACCCTCGCGGTGGAGTCCCGCCCCTACATCGAACGGGCCAGGGCGCTGGGCGGCGGTCACTGGCACGTGATGACCCGGCACGTGCTGCCCAACGTGCTGCCGCTGGTCCTCGCCCAGACCACGCTGATGATCTCCTCGTCCATCCTGGCCGAGGCGACGCTCGCCTTCCTCGGCCTCGGTGACCCGACGGTCGTCTCCTGGGGCGGACTGCTGCAGGACGCGCGGGAGGCCGGCGCGGTCAGCGCCGGGGACTGGTGGTACCTGATCCCGCCGGGCATCGCGATCGCGGCGGTCGCGCTGGCGTTCACGCTGTGCGGGCGCGCGGTGGAGTCCGTCCTCGACCCCAGGCTGGGGGCGGCGCGTTGACCCTGCTGGAGGTCCGGGACCTCGAGGTGACCTACCCCGGCGGAGCGGCCGCGGTGCGGGGCGTGGACCTCTCGCTGGCGGCGGGCCAGAAACTCGGCGTCGCGGGCGAGTCGGGCTGCGGAAAGTCCTCGCTGGCGCTCGCACTGCTCAGGCTGCTGCCGGCCGGTACGCGGGTCTCCGGGAAGGTCCTGCTGGACGGGGAGGACGTGCTGACCATGCGCTGGGGGCGGGTGCGGGCGGTGCGCTGGGCGGGCGCCTCGATCGTCTTCCAGGGCGCGATGCACTCGCTCAACCCGGTGCACCGGGTCGGCGACCAGATCGCCGAGCCGGTCCTGCTGCACCGCGGGGCCACGGCGGCCGCGGCCCGGCGGCGGGCCGGCGAGCTGCTGGAGCACGTCGGCCTGCCGGCCTCCCGGGCGGCCGCGTACCCGCACGAGCTGTCCGGCGGGCAGCGCCAGCGCGTGATGATCGCCATGGCGCTGGCCTGCGACCCGCGGCTGATCATCGCCGACGAGCCGACCACGGCCCTGGACGTGATGATCCAGGCGCAGATCCTGCGGCTGATCCAGCAGCTGGTGGCGGAGCAGGAGGTGGGCCTGATCATGATCAGCCATGACCTGGCGGTGCTCGCCGACACCTGCGACCGGCTCACGGTGATGTACGCGGGCCGCGTCGTCGAGGACGGTCCCGCCCGTCAGGTCTACGACGACGCCCGGCACCCGTACGCCAGGGCGCTGTCGGCGGCGTTCCCGCGGATCGGCGACCCCGCCTCCAGGTTCGCGCCGCACGGCCTGGCCGGGGACCCGCCCGACCCGTCGGCGCCGCCGGCCGGCTGCGCGTTCCGTCCGCGCTGTCCGGTGGCGCTGGACGTGTGTGCCACGCGGGACCCGCTGCTGCGGGACGCCGGGCCACAGCGCCGGGCCGCCTGTGTGCACGTGGGGGCGGCGGTGCCGGGACCGGCCGCCCCGGCCGAGGACACGAGGAGCGCTCCATGACGACGACACCGCCGCCACCGCCGCCGCTGCTGAGCGCCCAGGGGCTGCACGTGGTCTTTCCCGGACGGCACGGCGCCCCCGGGGCGCGGGCCGTGGACGGCGTCGAACTGGACATCCGGCCGGGCGAGATCGTCGCGCTGGTCGGCGAGTCGGGCTGCGGCAAGACGACGCTGGCGCGCTCGCTGCTCGGCCTGGTGAAGCCGTCCGGCGGACGGATCACCTTCGCCGGGCAGCCCCTGGAGTACACCTCACGGGCGCTGAAGGCGTACCGCGGCCGGGTCCAGCTGGTGCTGCAGGATCCGACCGGTTCGCTCAACCCCCGGCACACGGTGTACGACGCGGTGGCCGAGGGGCTGCGGATCCACGGCCGTACGGGCAACGAGCGGGCGGCGGTCGCCGAGGCCCTCGCCCACGCGGGACTGCGGCCGCCGGAACGCTTCTTCCTGCGCTACCCGCACCAGCTGTCCGGGGGGCAGCGCCAGCGCGTGGTGATCGCGGGCGCGCTGGTCCTCGAACCCGAACTGATCGTCGCCGACGAGCCGGTGGCCTCCCTCGACTCCTCCGTGCGCGGCGAGATCCTGGCCCTGCTGCTGCGGCTGCGCGCCGAACTGGGCCTGGCCGCACTGGTGGTCACCCACGACCTGGGGCTGGCCTGGAACATCGCCGACCGGGTCGCGGTGATGTACCTGGGCCGGATCGTGGAGACGGGGGACGTCGAACAGGTCCTGACGGCGCCCCGGCACCCGTACACCCAGGCACTGCTGTCGGTGCTGCCGGAGGCGCCGGGCGAGCCCGTGGTGCTGACCGGCGAACCCCCGGACCCCTCCCGCATCCCCGCGGGCTGCCGTTTCCACGCCCGCTGCCAGATTTTGGCGAGCGGCGCGGCGGACCGCGCGGGCGTCGCGGACGCCTGTCGCGGCGAGGACCCGCAGGTGCTGCCCGGCACGGGCGCCCACCAGGCGGCCTGCCACTGGGCACGGGCCGGGATCACGGCGTGAGGCGGCACCGGGCCGCCGGCACCCCGCCCGTGGCCGCTGCCCGGAACACGCCGGTTCCCGGTATCCCTGCGGGGATACCGGGAACCGTGGCGGTGGTGCCGGGGCGTCAGGCCGCGTGGACGATGTCCTTCTCCTCGGCGAAGTGGCAGGCCGACTCGTGGGCCGCCGGGGAGTCCGAGCCCTTGAAGCGCTCGGGGATCGCCAGCAGCGGGGCCTCCTCGGCGCACTTGTCCTGGGCCTTCCAGCACCGGGTGCGGAAGCGGCAGCCGGACGGCGGGTTGGCCGGGGACGGCACGTCGCCGGTCAGGATGATCCGCTCGCGCCGCTCACGGTCCTGCGGGTCCGGCACGGGCACGGCCGACAGCAGCGCCTGGGTGTAGGGGTGCGTCGGGTGCTCGTAGATCTGCTCGTCGGAGCCGATCTCGGCGATCTTGCCGAGGTACATGACCCCGACCCGGTCCGAGATGTGCCGGACGATCGACAGGTCGTGCGCGATGAAGATGTAGGAGAGGTTGAACTCGTCCTGCAGCTTCTCCATCAGGTTGATGACCTGTGCCTGGACGGACACGTCGAGCGCGGACACCGGCTCGTCGCAGATGATGATCTCCGGGTTGAGCGCCAGGCCGCGGGCGATGCCGATGCGCTGCCGCTGGCCGCCGGAGAACTGGTGCGGGTACCGGTTGATGTACTCGGGGTTCAGGCCGACGACGTCGAGCAGTTCCTTGACCCGCTTACGCCGGTCGCCCTTGGGGGCCACCTCGGGGTGGATGTCGAAGGGCTCGCCGATGATGTCGCCGACCGTCATCCGGGGGTTGAGCGAGGTGTACGGGTCCTGGAAGATCATCTGGATGTTCCGGCGGACCGCCTTGAGCGCCCTGCCGGAGAGCCTGGTGATGTCCTGGCCCTTGTAGAAGATCTCGCCGGCCGTCGCCTGCTCCAGGTTCATCAGGAGCTTGGCCACCGTCGACTTGCCGCAGCCGGACTCGCCCACGACTCCCAGGGTCTCGCCCTGGTAGAGGTCGAAGGTGACGCCGTCGACGGCCTTCACCGCGCCGATCTGCCGCTTGAAGACGATGCCCTGGGTCAGCGGGAAGTGCTTGACCAGGTTGCGCACCTGGAGGATCGGTTCGCCCCGGTCCACCGGAGCGTCCAGGGCAGCCACCGCCTCGGCCTCGGAGTGGACGTCCGTGACCTCCACGTCGGAGACGTTGGGCGTGGCGTCCGCCGGCTCGCCGGCCTTGGTCGACTCAGCCACTGATCGTCTCCTTCCAGAAGTGGCACGCACTGGCGCGGCCCGGCAGTTCCGTGCCGTCCGGCTCGGTCACCGGGACCAGCAGCGGACGGTCGGTGCGGCAGATGTCCTGCGCCCTGTCACAGCGCGGGTTGAAGGCACAGCCGCTGGGCACCTTGAGCAGGTTGGGCGGCAGGCCCTTGATGGCGTAGAGCTCCTGGCCCTTCTGGTCCAGGC
>NZ_JBEYFC010000081.1:0-25477 GCF_040634175.1 Streptomyces sp. NPDC007162 | reverse complement strand
GGCGGTCGCCGTTCCGGGGGTACTGCCGGTGACCTCGCGCACAAGGGCACCGCACGGCCGGTCCGGCTCGCGGCGGCGCCCCGTAAGGTTAGACACATGAACGATCGCATGGTGTGGATCGACTGCGAGATGACCGGCCTCTCGCTGTCCGACGACGCGCTCATCGAGGTGGCCGCACTGGTCACCGACTCCGAGCTGAACGTGCTCGGCGAGGGCGTGGACATCGTCATCCGTCCGCCGGCCAAGGCACTGGAGACCATGCCGGAGGTGGTGCGGCAGATGCACACCGCGTCCGGGCTGCTCGACGAGCTGGCCGGCGGTACGACGCTCGCCGAGGCCGAGGAGCAGGTCCTGGCCTACGTACGCGAGCACGTGAAGGAACCCGGCAAGGCCCCGCTGTGCGGGAACTCCGTCGGCACCGACCGCGGCTTCCTGGCCCGGGACATGGCGGCCCTGGAGGGATACCTCCACTACCGGATCGTCGACGTCTCCAGCGTCAAGGAGCTGGCGCGGCGCTGGTACCCGAGGGCGTACTTCAACAGCCCCGAGAAGAACGGCAACCACCGCGCGCTCGCCGACATCCGCGAGTCGATCGCCGAACTGCGTTACTACCGCGAGGCCATCTTCGTACCGCAGCCCGGGCCGGACTCGGACACCGCGAAGACGATCGCGGCGAAGCACGTCCTGCCTGCCCAGTAGCCGTCCCCGGGGTCCTGGGAGGCCCGCCGCGAAAGCCGTGCGCGAGCACCCCTTCGGACCCTGTACACTTTTTCTCGGCCGGTCGGAGAAACCACAAAGTCACCGCTGGTCATGGTGGGTGTAGCTCAGCTGGTAGAGCACCTGGTTGTGGTCCAGGATGTCGCGGGTTCGAGTCCCGTCACTCACCCTACGAGAGAGGCCGTTGGCCTGCGGGAACGCAGACCAACGGCCTCTCTGCCGTGTGGCCACGGCCGAACCACGGTTTTCGAAGAACTCCCCTGACAGGGTGACGCGTTCAGATAGTGGCTGGCGCGCCACATGAGCCAGGTGCGCGCCCCGCCGGCGAGCACCGTGTCCTGGCGCGCAAGTCCCCCACCGCGAAGCGCCGAGCGGTTTCGCCTCTGGCCGGCCGAGACGGCCCCTGCCGTGGCCGCCGCAGCCGGCCCCGACCGACCCATTGAGTCTCATTGGATCTGTGATCAACCAGCGCATACACCCTGGTGATCACCGCTCTCGTGCCCGTGCCGACAAGGAACCTGCAACCACCCTGATCACGCGGAAGCGATCACGCGGAAGCCCCGGGTCCCGTCACGCAGCCTTCTGTCCAGTGGTCCTCATCGATCAGCGCCTCTTCGGCCTGCTCCGGATTCGTCCGTTCCGGCAGAGGCAGCGGCGGCGGGAACAGTCGGTCTTCCAGCGCGGGCAGCCCGAGCAGCATGGCAAGCGGCACCAGTGGGCCGAGCAGGGCTATCACGATCACGGCGCCTCCCCGGAAAGCTGGCGATCACGGCTGGTACGCGGCGGCAAGCCGACTACCTTCACCGTGCGCCCGAACGGGGGACGCCGCACACGGGGCCGGGGCTCCCGTAGGCCGAACGGGTGATTGCCGAAGCGGCGGCACGCATGCCTGAGCGCAGCGATGCCCCGCCGGCCGGAAGGGGCGGCGGGGCATCGCGGTCGTGTCGTCGGTGGGCGTCAGCTGACGTAGCCGGCCACGTCCGCGATCACGTTGGTGGTGCTGTTCGTGTAGAAGTCCACCTTGCCGTCGGAACCGACGGGCACGATGACCTGGTTGGCGATCGTCCTGCCCTGCGCCCAGTTCAGGTTGGAGGCCGTCGGACGGCTGCCGCCGTCGGCCCAGGCGGTGAGGTAGCCGCTGCCGGTGGTGCCGGTGACGGTGACGGTCAGCACGACCGCCTTGACACCGGTGGACGGGATGGCGTCGCGCCCCGAGATCTGCAGGGCCAGGGTCTTGCCGGCGCCCAGCGCCGTCGTCTGACGGGTGTCCAGCAGGCGCAGCGGGGTGACCGTCTGGAAGGCCGAGCCGCTGGTGGAGAAGTAGCCGGAGACGTCGGCGATCACATGGCTGGTGCCGTGGACGTAGATGCTGACGTTGCCGTCGCTGCCGATCGGCACGACCACCAGGTTGGGGATGGTGGTGCCGGTCGCCGACCAGTTGACGTTGGACGCGGTCGGGCGGGTGGCGCCTTCGGGGTAGGCCTCCAGGTAGCCCCCGCCGACGGTCTGGGTGGCCGTCAGGTTGAGCACCACGGAGGTGGCGGCGGTGGGCACGCCCCCATGGCCGCGGGCCTTGAGGCTGATCACCGCGTTGGAGATCTTGCTGGTGGTGGGGATACCGACCTTGGAGCGGGTGTCCAGCAGGCGGGCCGGGGTCAGCGCCGTGTACTTCGAGCCGGTGGTGCCGCTGGTGTAGTAGCCCTGGACATCGGCGATCAGGTGGGTGGTGCTGCTCGTGTAGAGGTCCACCACGCCGTCGCCCGCCACCTTGACGGTCGCCGAGGCGGCGATGGTCTGGCTCGCGCCGGTCCAGTCGAGGTTGCTGGTGGACGGCTTGCTGGTGCCGTCGGCCCAGGCGATCACCGAACCCGCGCCGGTGGTGCCGGTGACCGTGAGGTTGAGCACGACAGCGGTCACGCCGCTGCTGGGGATCCCCCCGGCTCCCTCGACCTTGACCGGGGCGGTGCCGCCCGCGACCAGGGGCTTCGTGGTCGGGATGGAACTGAGGCCCCAGCCGGTGCCGTTGCGGGTGTCCAGCAGTCGCTTGGGGCTGCTGAGCGGGTGGAAGGTGGAGGCACCCGTGGCGGCCGTGCCCTTGGCCGCGCACAGTGCGGTGGTCAGGCCGGCCTCCTTGGGCGAGCCCAGACCGGTCACCTCGTCGTAGCCGGCCGCCGCCGTGTAGCCGCCGGCGTATACGGAGTTGTTGCCGCTGGTGACGTCCCAGAAGTTCGTCGGGTAGCTGCTCCGTGCGGCCTTGTAGAGGGCGTTGTTGAGGAAGCCGACCGGGCCGCCCGCCTGGCAGGCCGTGCCGGCGTTGGCCTGGACGATCGCGGCGGCCCAGGTCGGGGCCGCACCGCTGGTGCCGCCGATGATGCCGGGGACGGGGTCGGCGGACTGGCTGTCGTCCTGGAAGTAGATCGGATACCCGTCGGCCGGGTCCGCCAGAGCGGAGACATCCGGAACGGCACGCTTGCTGGTGGTGGCGACACCGCCCTGGTAGACGACGGGAGCCCAGCGCGAGGAGACGCCGCCGCCGGTGCCGCCGTCGGCGTTGCCCCACGTCGTCTGGGTCGTGGTGCTGCCCGAGGTGGTCATCGTGGTGCCGCCGACACCGGTGACGTAGGGCTGGCTCGCCGGGTCGTCGACGGCCTTGGCCGTGGAGCCGGTCGCGCGGTAGCAGTCGCTGGAGCCGTCGTCGCCCGACGCGGCGACGACGCTCTGACCCTGGGCGGCGGCCTCCGCGAAGACGGTGTTCTCGGCGCTCGCGGTCGCGCTGCTCTCGACCGCCTCGCACTCACCCCAGCTGGTGGAGATGACCTGCGCCTGGTCGTCGGTGACCATCCGCTGGTAGACGTCGAGCACGTTCTGGTCGGTCGCGGACGCGGCGTCCGGCCCCTGGTAGTCGATGACGGCGGCGCCGGGCACCAGACCGATCAGGTCCTCGATGTCGAGCGCCGATTCCACGCCGACCGATCCGTCGGTGGCCGGCGCGCCGGCGCCTGCCGTCGTGTCGACGTACACGGTGGACACCGAGGTGCTGGTGCCGACGCAGGACTGGTACGCGGCGATGCTGCCGGCGTCGACGTTCTCCAGCTCGAACACGGCCACGGTCTGTCCCGCGCCGGCGGTGGCGGAGTTGGTCATCCCGTAGGCGCCGGCCAGCTTGCCGGGGCTGTAGTAGTCGGTGCCGTCGGTCAGGCCCGAGCCGGTGAAGTCGGCGCAGAGTGCCGGGGTGTACGTGTGGGGGGTCACCGTGTGCGCACCGCGGCCGGGGACGCTGGCGGTGGCAGAGCTGTGCCTGCTTGCGCGACGCACCGCGGAGTGGTGACTGCTGATGGTGTTGACACTGCTCAGGCCGACGATCCCGGTCACCGAGGACGCCACGTTCGCGGGCAGCGAGGGGGCGGAGGTGTTGAGGTAGTCGGTGGTGCCGTCCTTGAGCCGGACGTTGCGAAAGCCGGTGCCGAAGGCGTGGGACGCCTGCGCGGCGGTGGCGGTGACCGGGATGGACAGCCCGTCCGGGCTGACCTTGCCGGGAGCGAGGCCGGCCGCCTTCAACGCCCGTGAGACTCCCGCGATGGTGGCCGGCGCAGGACCGAAGACCGAGGCGAACTGCCCCTTGGCCAGGTAGTGGTGGTACTGGGCGTTCCCCGGTGTGGACACCGCGGTGACGAAGTCCGCCAGCGCCTGCGGGTCACGCGGGGCCAGGTTCACGCTGAGGTGCAGCGTGGTTCCCGACGCGGTCGTGCCGGTCACCGTCGCGCCTGCCGGGACACGCGGGGCCGCCCCTATTCGTCTGGGCGCGTGCGATCCGGCCGTTCCCCCCTGCGCGACCGCGCCACCGGCGGTCGCGGTGACGACGACAAGGGCGGCGGCAGCGGTGGAGGCCGCCACGATCGCCCTGGCCCGTCTGTCGGTCTTGACTGCCGCGCGCCCGGGACGCCCCGGCGCGGCGTGGACCTTCTTGGCCATGCACAGATCTCCTAGAAACTGACGCCCCGTCACATCAAGGTGCTGTGACGGTGGTCGAAGCGTCACTCGGGCCGACGGGTACATCCACGTCACGAGGCGTGCAGGTGCTGTCCCTCTTAACCGAAGTGTGGGCATTTTTTATCAGGTCATGACAGTTGTTGTCTCTGTTCGCCCGAAAACCATGAACGGATCTTTACGCAGGCGCGCGGGCTGAATCCCTTGCACCGCTGGGGTGCCACCCCGGTGCGAAGGCACCGGGGTTCCCGGTTTCGTGAGGGCATGCGGGGTCAGGACACCCACACAAGAGAGGCCCAGCCATGACCGTTGCCCTTCCCGTGGTCTTCGTCCACGGGCTCTGGCTGCACAGCACCTCCTGGCAGCCGTGGATCGACCTGTTCCGCGAGGCGGGCTACGATCCGTCCGCACCCGGATGGCCCGGCGACCCCGACACCGTCGAGGAGGCGCGCAAGAACCCCGAGAGCGTCGCCGGTTACGGCATCGACGACGTGGTCGAGCACTACGCGGCCCTGATCGAGGCCCTGCCGGTGCGGCCCGTCGTGATCGGTCACTCGTTCGGTGGGATGATCGCGCAGAAACTGCTCGGCCAGGACCGCGCCGCCGCGGCCGTCGCGATCGACGCCGCACAGATCAAGGGCGTTCTGCCGCTGCCGCTGTCCGCGCTGAAGGCCACGCTCCCGGTCTTCAAGAACCCGGCCAACAGGCGCCGGTCGGTGTCCCTGACCGCGGAGCAGTTCCGGTTCGCCTTCGGCAACGCCGTCGCGGAGGAGGAATCGGCAGCACTGTACGAGCGCTGGACCGTCCCCGCGCCGGGAAAGCCGCTGTACGAGGCCGCCTCCGCCAACTTCAACCCCCACTCGCCCGCGAAGGTCGACACGGACAACGGCGGACGCGGCCCGCTGCTGCTCGTCTCCGGCGGCAAGGACCACACGGTGCCCGAAGTGGTCACCCGGGCCACCCTCAAGCAGTACCGGCACTCCGAAGCCGTCACCGACATCATCAACTTCCCCGACCGCGGGCACTCGTTGACGATCGACAGCGGCTGGCGCGAGGTCGCGGACACCGTTCTCGGCTGGCTGCGGCAGCAGGGTCCGGAGGCGGGAAGATGAACTCCCCCACGCCCAGGGCCGCCGGAACGCCGGATGCCGACGCCCCGGCCGGCCGGACCGTCCTGGTCGCCGGCGCCGGGCGCGGCATCGGGCTGGCGGTCGTCGAGGCCTTCCTCGCGGCCGGCGCCCGGGTCGTCGCGGGGTCGAGGGAGCGCACCGAAGCCCTCGACACGCTCGTGAAGCAGGGGGCCGACCTCACCGTCGTGGAAGTCGACCTCGCGACGCCGGACGGTCCGGCCGCGCTGGTCGCCGAGACCGTGGCGCTCCATGGCGGTGTCGACGTCCTGGTGAACAACGTGGGTGCGGTACGGCCACGGGTCGACGGCTTCCTCGGCGTGACGGACGAGGACTGGGAGTGGACGTTCACGGTCAACCTCATGTCCGCCGTCCGTGCCACCCGGGCCGCGCTGCCGCACCTGCTCGCCACGGGCGCGGGAAGCATCGTCACCGTCTCCTCGGTCAACGCCCGGCTGCCCGACCCACTGGTCATCGACTACGGCGCGGCGAAGGCGGCGCTGACCAACTTCTGCAAGGCCCTGTCCAAGGAGGTGGGGCCCCGCGGTGTGCGGGTGAACACCGTCGGTCCCGGCCCGGTGGAGACGGCGCTGTGGCAGGGCGCCGGCGGTGTCGCCGCCACGGTCGGCCGGTCCCGGGGCGTCGACCCCCGGGAGGTGGCCCGCGGCGCGGCCGGCCAGTCGGTGACCGGCCGCTTCACCCGGCCGTCGGAAGTGGCCGACCTGGTGCTCTACCTCGCCGGTCCGCGGGCGGCGAACATCACCGGCGCCGACTTCGTCATCGACGGCGGCCTCGTCGAATCCCTCTGACCCGCCGTCCCGCGCTGCCGCCCGGACATCACCGGGTGAACGTCGGTCTCACCGCGTCCGGGGCGGCTGCTTCACCACGCGGTGGCGGAGGTGGACGACCCCTGAGTCGAAGGTGCGGGTCTCGACGAGTTCGAGGTCCACCCGCTGCTCGGCCCGGGGGAAGAACGGAATGCCGCCGCCGACCAGCACCGGGTGGACGATGGTCCGGTACTCGTCGATCAGGCCCAGCGCCGCTGCCTCGACGGCGAGGGTCGCGCCGCCGATCGCGATCTCGCCGTCGCCCGGTTCGGCCCGCAACCGCTCGATCTCCTCCGCGACGCTGCCGGAGGCCAGCCGGGCGTTGCCCTGCACCGTCGAGAGCGTGGTGGAGAACACCACCTTGGGGAGCGGCTTCCAGAGCGCGGTCCACTCGAGCATCGGGGCGTCGAGCGACGGGTCCTGGTCGGCGGTCTCCCAGTAGAGCATCGTCTCGTACAGCCGCCGCCCCATCAGGTGGACGTCGACCCCCCGGATCTCGTCGATCCAGAAGCGGAAGACGTCCGCGTCGGGCGCCGACCAGTCGAAGCCGCCGTCCGGTCCGACGATGTAGCCGTCGAGCGAGACGCCCATCGAATAGGTCACGCTGCGCATCACAGACCCTCCTCGGTGACAGATTTCGACAGTACGACCGCCCGGCGCCGCGGAACTCATCGCGACACCCGCAACCTCACACCTCCGGCGCTCGGGTCACTGACGGAGCCCGCACTAGGAGGACGCCCGGACCACCAGTTCCGTGGGCAGCACCGCGTGTCTGCGTTCCGGACCGCGGGACTCGGCCGGGCGGCGGTCGGCGATCTCGGTCAGCAGCAGGTCGATCATCGCGCGGCCCATCTCCACTATGGGCTGGCGGACGCTGGTGAGCGGCGGTTCCATGTGGCGGGCGATGGCCGAGTCGTCGTACCCGACCAGTGCCACGTCGTCGGGGATACGGCGGCCCGCCTCGCGCAGCACCTGGCGGGCGCCCGCCGCCGTCACGTCGGAGCCGGCGAAGACCGCGTCCAGCGCGGGCTCGCGCTCCAGCAGCCGGGTCATCGCGCGCCGGCCGCCCTCCTCGGTGAAGTCCCCCGGTTCGATGAGGAGTTCGTTCACCTGGTGGCCGGCGTCCCGCAGGGCGTCGCGGTAGCCGTCGACGCGCCGCTGGGCGCCGTACACGTCCGGGCGGCCCGTGATGTGCGCGATCGTCCGGCGGCCGCCGGCCAGCAGGTGCTCGACGGCCGAACGGCCGCCGCCGTAGTTGTCGGAGTCGACCGACGTCAGCGACTCGGCGGCGGAGCGCGGGCCGCTGATCACCGCGGGGATCTCCAGCTGGGCGAGCAGGTCGGGCAGCGGGTCGTCGGCGTGCACGGACACCAGGAGGACGCCGTCCACGCGGTGGGCGGCGAGGTACTGGGCGAGCCGCTCCCGCTCCCGGTCGCCGCCCGCGAAGATCAGCAGCAACTGCATCTCGGTGTCGGAGAGTTCGGCGCCCACTCCGCTGAGCATGTCGGAGAAGTACGGCTCCGCGAAGAACCGGGTCTCCGGCTCCGGGACGACCAGGGCGATGGCGTCCGTGCGGTTGGCGGCCAGCGCGCGGGCGGCGGTGTTGGGCACGTAGCCGAGTTCGTTGACGGCCGCCTCGACGGCGGCCCGGGTCGCGTCGCTGACCCGCGGCGAGCCGTTGATCACCCGCGACACCGTGCCGCGGCCCACGCCGGCCCGGGCGGCGACCTCCTCCAGGGTCGGCCGCCGGGCACTCCGGCCCCGCTCACCCTTGACCGTCATGGTCGCCGCCTTCCGTTCGCAGCTCTCAGGCCAGGAATGTAACAGCCGTGCCCCGGCCGTTCCCGGCCCCGTCGTCCCCGCGGGACCGTGCCGGGTCAGCCCTGGTCACCGGCGGCGGGCAGGGCGTTCTGGCGGATCACCTCCGCGTACCAGTGTGCGCTCGCCTTGGGGATGCGGCGCCGGGTGCCGTAGTCGACGTAGACGGCGCCGAAGCGCTTCGAGTAGCCGTAGGACCACTCGAAGTTGTCCGGCAGGGACCACAGGAAGTAGCCGCGTACGTCCGCTCCGTCGGCGACGGCCTGGCGGATGGCGTCCAGGTGCGCGTGCAGGTAGGCGATCCGCTGCGGGACGTTCACCCGGCCCTCGGGGGAGACGCAGTCGTCGAAGGCGGCGCCGTTCTCGGTGACCATCAGGGGCAGCCGGGGGTGCGAGGCGGCGAGACCGGTCAGCAGGGTGTGCAGGCCGCTCACGTCGATGGCTCAGTTCATCGCCGTGAGCTGGTCGTTGGCCAGGTGGAAGGCCACGTCGCCGGCGCCCGTCCACGGGGAGTGGTCGCTCGCGCCGTGCCCGTCGTCGCGGGTGCTCGCGTCACCCTCGACGGCCGCGGAGACCACGGTCGGGGAGTAGTAGTTGACGCCGAGCAGGTCGAGCGGGCGGGAGATGTCGGTGAGGTCGCCGTCGTGGACCAGCTCCGCCCAGTCGCCGGGCAGGGTTGGTCGTGGGAGCGCTCCCATGCATAATGAGGGGCACACCGACCATGGGAGCGCTTCCATGCCCGAACCGCTGACCGTGACCTTTCCTCCGGCCTTCCTCTGGGGCGCCGCGACCTCCGCCTACCAGATCGAGGGGGCGGTGCGGGAGGACGGCCGCACCCCCTCGATCTGGGACACCTTCAGCCATACGCCGGGCAAGACCGCCGACGGCGACCACGGTGACATCGCTGTCGACCACTACCACCGCTACCGCGACGACGTGGCGATGATGGCGGACCTCGGCCTGACCGCGTACCGGTTCTCGGTCTCGTGGTCGCGGGTGCAGCCGACCGGCCGGGGCCCGGCGGTCCAGGTGGGCCTGGACTTCTACCGCAAACTCGTGGACGAGCTGCTGGCGAAGGGCATCAAGCCCGCCGTCACCCTCTACCACTGGGACCTGCCGCAGGAGCTGGAGGACGCGGGCGGCTGGCCCGAGCGGGAGACGGCCCACCGGTTCGCCGAGTACGCGGGGATCGTCGGTGAGGCGCTCGGCGACCGCGTCGAGCAGTGGATCACCCTCAACGAGCCCTGGTGCAGCGCCTTTCTGGGCTACGGCTCCGGCGTGCACGCCCCCGGCCGTACCGACCCGACGGCCACCCTGCGCGCCGCCCACCACCTCAACCTGGCTCACGGCCTGGCCACTTCGGCGCTGCGTTCGGTGCTGCCGGCCCGCCACCAGCTCGCGATCAGCCTCAACTCCTCGGTGGTGCGGCCGCTCTCGCAGGACCCGGCGGACCTGGTGGCCGTCCGGAAGATCGACGACCTGGCCAACGGGGTGTTCCACGGCCCGATCCTGCACGGCGCGTACCCGGAGTCGCTGTTCGAGGCCACGGCGTCCGTGACGGACTGGTCGTACGTCCGGGACGGCGACCTGACCGCCGTCCACCAGCCGCTGGACGCCCTCGGGCTGAACTACTACACGCCCGCCCTGGTGTCCGCGGGGACCCGCGAGGCGGGCGGCCCGCGCGCGGACGGCCACGGCGGCGGCGCCCACTCCCCCTGGCCGGGCGCCGACGACGTGGCCTTCCACCAGACTCCCGGCGAGCGCACGGAGATGGGCTGGACGATCGACCCGACGGGCCTGCACGAGCTGATCATGCGCTACTCCCGGGAGGCCCCGGGGCTGCCCCTGTACATCACCGAGAACGGCGCGGCCTACGACGACAAGCCCGACCCGGACGGCACCGTCCACGACCCCGAGCGCATCGCCTATCTGCACGGCCACCTCTCGGCGGTGCGCCGCGCCATCAGCGACGGCGCGGACGTGCGCGGCTACTACCTGTGGTCCCTGATGGACAACTTCGAGTGGGCGTACGGCTACGGCAAGCGGTTCGGCGCGGTGTACGTCGACTACGCGACCCTCGCCAGGGCGCCGAAGTCGAGCGCCCGCTGGTACGGGGAGGCGGCCCGCACGGGGGCGCTGCCGCCGGTGGGGGCGACGGCAGCCTGACGCCGTGCCCCTGCGGGGAGCTTCCGTGCAGGGCGCGGCACCCGGAGGGGAGTGTCGCGCCCGTCTCCGTCACTCGTCGGCGAGCAAGGAAGTACCGGATCCTTGGCGTGGGCGAGCGCGGTGAAGACGGCGAGCGGCAGGTCCTCGGCAGCCTGGTCCGGGTCGGTGACCGCCGGGACGTTGCCCGGCCCGCGGTCGGCGGGGGCGTGTCAGCCCAGCGTCTTGAAGGCGTTCGAGAAGGCGTACGGGTTCTGGACGACCGAGCTGCAGGTGGCGTCCGCGGTGGGCTTGGCGCCGCCCGCGCACTGCTTGTCGCGGGTGGCCGACCACATCGACAGGCCGCCGAGGCCCTTGGACTTGGCGAAGTCGACGAGCTGGGTGGCGTCGTCGACCTTGAAGACCTCGGCGGAGACGTCGTTGACGCCGATCATCGGGGTGACCGCGACGGACTTCCAGGCGGCGGCGTCGGAGAGGCCGAGGACGCTCTTGATCTGGGCCTGGGTGGCGGTGGCGGCCTGGGTGGCGTAGGTGCCCATGTCGCCGTTGTAGGAGGCCCCGTAGTCCATCGCCATGATGTTGACGGTGCCGATCTTCACGCCGTTGGCCTTGGCGTCGGCGAGCAGGTTCACGCCGTCCTGGGTGAGGCCCTCGGGCATCACCGGGAGGGTGAAGGAGACGTTCAGGTCCGGGTGGCTCGCCTGGAGCCTGGCTATCGCCTTGGCCCGGTTGGTGTTCGCCGTGCTGTTGGGCAGCGCGCCGCCCTCCACGTCGAAGTCGACCTTGGTCAGCTTGTAGGCGTCCACGACCTTGCCGTACGCCGTCGCCAGCGCGTCCGCCGAGGAGCAGGTGGTGGCGAGTTCGGAGCCGGACGCGCCGCCGAAGGAGACCCGGACGTCACCGCCCTTGGCGCGCAGCGCGCCGATCTGGGCGGCGACCCCGTCGCTGGACAGGTCCGACACCCCGCCCCACTTGGGGGTGCAGCCGCCGCCGTCGGTGATGAAGGCGAGGTTGTAGTTCTTCACACCGGTCGCGTTCACCGCCGCGAGCAGGTCGAACGCCGGGTAGAGGGAGGTGTCCACGTAGGGCGCGAAGCCGGCGGAGGCGGTGGTGCCGGTTCCCGTGCCGGTCCCGGTTCCGGTGCTCTGGGAGGCGGACGGAGTGGGCGTCGCGCTCCGGGTGGGCGTGGGGGACTGTGTCGGGCGGCCGCTGGGCTCCGGGGTCGTCGTACCGCCCGCCGCACAGCTCGCGTCGTCGATACGGCAGCCGGTCGGGTCCCCGCTGCCGTTGACCACGAATCCGACGGTGACCGACTTGCCGGCCGCGAGGCCGTCCGTGTCCCACTTCGCCGGTTTCACGGTGACGTGCTGACCGCTCACCGTGGACTCGGCGTTCCACAGCGAGCTGAGCTTCGCGCCGGCCGGCAGGTCGAACTCCAGGGTCCAGTCCTTCTCCGTCGCACCGCTGTTGTTGGTGACGACGTACTGCGCGGTGTACCCGGTCGACCAGTCGCTGGTCTTCGTGTACGCGGCCCCGATCCCGGCGGCCTGCGCGATGCCGCCGAACACGATCGCGCCGCCACCGACGACGGCCGCCGCGACCAGACCGCCGATCGCCTTGCTCCTGTTGCTGATCCTGCGCCGGTGCGTGCTCATGCGCGTGCCTGCCTTCGCCTGCCGATGGGGGTGGGATGCGGCAGCACGCTAGCGACCTGGAATCGGACAAACGGCTTGATGGGGACGGCCGTCGGGGATCTTAGGGCGCGCTTAAGGAAGGGATCGGGACCGATTAAAGGTCGAGACCAATTGTCCGCGTCCGGTGGCCGAACCGGCGGCGGCGCACGCTCCCCCGATGCCCCTTGCGCTCCGGTTTCCGGCCGCCCAGCTGGATCCAGATCCGCACCTCGGTCCCGCCGAGCACCGACGATCCGATCCGCACGTCCCCGCCCGTCGACTCGGCGAGCCGGCGCACGATGTCCAGCCCGAGCCCGGTCGAACCGGCCGTCCCCGACCCCCGGCCGCGGGCCATCGCCGCCTCCGGGTCCCGGATGCCCTGCCCGGCGTCGGAGACCAGCACGATGACCGCGTCGTCCGCGTTGTGCACGTCGACCGCGAAGGCGGTGCCCTCGGCGGTGTGCCGGAAGACGTTGCCGAGCAGCGCGTCCAGCGCGGCGGCCAGGTCCGCGCGGGCGACCGGTGTCCGGACCGGCCGGTCCACGCCGGCCACCCGCCACTTGCGGCCCTCGTCCTCCGCCAGCGCCGACCAGAAACCCATCCGCTCGCGCACCACCTCGGCCGCGTCGCAGCCGGCGCCCGGCCCGACGGCCGCGGTCTGCGGCTTGGCCTCCCGTGCGGTACGGATGATGGTGTCGACCTCGCGCTCCAGTTGTGCGACGGCGGCCCGGGTCTGCTCGGCGGCGGTGCCGTCCCCGAGCGAGGCCGCGTTCAGCCGCAGCACGGTGAGCGGGGTGCGCAGCCGGTGCGACAGATCGGCCGCCAGCTCCCGCTCGTTGGCCAGCAGTTGTACGACCTGGTCGGCCATGGAGTTGAACGCGACCGCCGCCAGCCGCAGCTCGGTCGGCCCCTCCTCGGGCACCCGCGCCCCCAGTTTGCCCTCCCCCAGTTCGTGCGCGCCCTCGACCAGCCGCTGGGCGGGCTGCACCATCCGCACGCCCAGCCGGTCGGCGACGGCGACGGAGCCGACGATCAGCGCCAGGCCGACGGCGGCGAGCACCGCCCAGGCCGCGAGGACACCGTGGCTCACCTCGGACTCGGGGACGTACACCTCGACGACCGCGATGGCACCGGAGCCGAGCGCGACGGGCTGCAACAGGGTCGATCCGCCGGCCACCCCCGTGGTGGAGGCCCGCCCCAGCTTCCGGACGGTCGCGATGTCCCCGTCGGCGGCACGCTGCCGCCCGATGTCGACGGCGGCGTGGCCCCCGGCCGCGGGTATGTGCACGGCCATGCCCCGGTCGGCGCCCGCCGAGGCCACCACCCGTTCCAGCTTGTCCCGGTCGGTGGTGATGGACAGGGCGGGGGCGACGGCGGCGGCCTGCCGCTCGGCGTTGGAGAAGGCGCGGTCACGGGCCATCTCCTTGATGACCAGGCCGAGCGGGACCGCGAAGGCGACCACGACCATCGCGGTGACCGCCAGACAGACCTTGACCAGTGCCCATCTCATCCGACCGGCCTCACTTCCCCGCCCGGTGGCTCCAGCTTCACGCCGACCCCGCGAAGGGTGTGCAGATACCGCGGCCGGGCCGCCGTCTCCCCCAACTTCCGGCGCAGCCACGACAGGTGGACGTCGATCGTCTGGTCGTCCCCGTAGGACTGCTGCCACACCTCCGCGAGCAGTTCCCTGCGGGGCACGACGACCCCCGGCCGCCTTGCCAGGAACGCCAGCAGATCGAACTCCCGCCGGGTCAGGTCGAGCCGTACGCCGTCCAGTTCGGCCTGCCGGCGCAGCGGATCGACGGCCAGTCCGCCCACCCGCAGCACACTCGACGGCGCCGGCTCGCCCCCGCCGGACCGCGCCCGGCGCAGTACGGCCGCCATCCGCGCCGACAGGTGCTCGACGGAGAACGGCTTCGTCAGGTAGTCGTCCGCGCCGGCGTTCAACAGCCGGACGATCTCCGCCTCGTCGTCCCGCGCGGTGGCGATGATCACCGGTACGTCCGTGATCCCGCGCAGCATCTTCAGGGCCTCGGAGCCGTCCAGGTCCGGCAGTCCGAGGTCCAGGACGACCACGTCGAAACGGAAATGGGCGACCTCGCGCAGCGCCTCCAGTGCCGTACCTACGCTGCGCACGGTGTGCGAGGCGTCGGTCAGCTGCCGGATGAGCGCCGAGCGTACGAACTGGTCGTCCTCGACCACGAGCACACTTGCCATGCGCCGCACCGTACGCCATGCGGCGGGACCCGGTCGGGGCCTGTGGACAACTCGGTGCGCGTGCGCACGGCGCTGCCACTGGGGCAGTATGGCCCGCGATGCGCAGAGGACTCGTACACGTACTGGCCTGGCTGCTCGCCACGGGCGCGGCGGCCACGCTGTCGTGGTGGGGCGTGCACACGGTGATGGCGGGCACGGCCTACGACCCGCCGCGCGCCCTGCCCGTCACGGCGACGGGCGACGTCCCGACGTCCCGGGGCGCCGGGCCGCCGGCGTCACCGGGGTCCGGTCCGCCGTCGCGGACCGCCGCCCCGCGCCCGTCGGCGACACCCGCCCCCACCCCCTCCCGCACCCCGGCGACCACCCCCGGCCCCTCGGCCACCGCCTCCGCGTCGGCCACCGCCTCCGGGCAGGTGAAGGCCTACGACACCGACGGCGGCCGGGCGGTCTTCGACCTGGGCGACGCCGACGCGACCCTGGTCTCGGCGACCCCGGGCACGGGCTGGTCGATGCAGGTGTGGAAGACGGAGACCTGGATCCGCGTCGAGTTCAGCAGGAGCACGGACCGGGTGACGGTCTTCTGCACCTGGCACGACGGCCCACCGCAGGTGCAGGTGGAGACGTACTGACCCGCGAAGTCAACGGAACACGGACGGCGGCGGTGAAGGCGAAGCCACGGCCGCCGCATCGGTCACGGCAACCGCCCCGCCGGTGAAGTCGCGCAGCGCCCGCCCGTGTTCGAGCCGCCCCGGGTGGGGATCGGACGCACAGCGCCGGGTCAGCTCGGCGACGGGCAGCTGCACGTCGGCCGCCACCAGCACCGCGTTGCCGAACCGTTTCCCCCGCCAGACCCCCGCATCCGCGACCACCGCGACCTCCGCGAACCGCGCCGCCGCGGTGGCGATCTGCCCCCTCAGGTGGGCGAGCGGCGGCCCGTCCGCGAGGTTGGCCGCGTACACGCCCCCCGGCCTCAGCACCCTGCGCACCTCGTCCAGGAACTCGGTGGACGTCAGGTGCGCCGGGGTGCGCGCCCCGCTGAACACGTCCGCGACGACCAGGTCCGCCCACGCCTCCGGGACCTTGCCCAGTCCCTCCCGGGCGTCCACGGACCGCACCCGGATCCGTGCGCCCGGATCGGGCGGCAGCTCGCGGCGCACCAGTCGGACCAGGGCCGCGTCCCGCTCCACCACCTGCTGGGTGGACCGGGGCCGGGTCGCCGCGACATACCGCGCCAACGTGAACGCCCCGCCGCCGAGGTGCACCACCTGCACCGGCCTTCCCGGCGGTGCGACGAGGTCGATGACGTGGCCGAGGCGGCGCTGGTACTCGAAGGAGAGGTACGCCGGGTCGTCGAGGTCGACGTGGGACTGCGGAGCACCGTCGATGAGCAGGGTCCAGGCACGGCCGCGGTCGGGGTCGGGTACGAGCTGCGCGAGGCCGCCGTCGACGGCCTCGACCACGGCTTCGGCGGCGGCCGACCGGCGCCGGGTGTTCCTGGACTTGCCCATCGGGCCATTCTCCCAGGCGGCGGCCGCCGGGGAAATCCAGGCGGCCACGGGTGGCGGTCAGCGGCAGCTGTCCGCGGCCCTGATCAGTCGCGCCGCTTCCCCCAGCGCCCGGCGCAGCACCGCCGGGTCGGTCGCGAGGTCGGCCTCGCCGGGCGGCAGCAGCCAGTCGGAACCCTCGACCGGCGGGTGCGGGTCGAGTCGCAGCCCGCGCCCGTCGGTGCCGGTACAGGTGCTGCCGGGGACGTCCCAGCCCGCCGCCGTACCGGCCGGCACCACGAAGCCGAGCGTGCCGCCCCCGTCGTCGTGGAGTACCGGCCCCACCGCCTCTCCGGCTCCCCGGCGCAGGATGTCGACGGCCTCCAGGCCCTGCCGGGCAGGCACCGTCACGAGGTCGCATCCCGCATCGTCTGCCGCCGGAGAATCCGACGGCGTACAGGGATCGTTGCTCTGGCTGGTCTCCATCCCGGCCTCCACCGCGCAGCCCTCTTGCAGTCCATGAGGTCCAACGCGCCACCGCGTCAACGGCTACGGCGGAAGTCAGCCGCAAAGGATGGCAGTTCATGGCAGATCGTGGATGAGATATCCGGTTTGTAGCTAAACACTGCGTCACGGGTCCGACACAGCAGGTACGTTCTTGCCCGCCGGAATCAAGGGTCCACTCGGACAACTCACCACGAGTCCGGCATGGTTCGACGGTTCGCACGAGAGGACCCGGCCATGGCGTCGTCCACCACGACCTCGTCGCAGCCCGATCGGCCGGCACGGCCGAACCTCGCCTTCCGGCAGCTGCGCGGCCGGCACTCGCCGGCCGAGTTCGCCGCGCTGGTACGGCGTGCCGCCCGCGAGATCGGCGAGCGGGTGAGCTGTGACGCGCGCTACATCGGCCGGGTCGAGGCGGGTGAGATCCGCTGCCCGAACTACGCGTACGAACGGGTGTTCCTGCATATGTTCCCCGGCCACACACTCGCCGACCTCGGTTTCGCGGCGCGCTCGTCCGTCCGCGGCCGCGCGGCGCGGCCCCCGGAGGACGTGACCCACGCGTCCCTGCCCCGCACCGGGACTGAGACGCGGGAGGCCGTCGAACCGTATGACCCGCAAAACCCGCACCACCCGCATGAACCGCGCCAGACGCGGAACCCGCAGGACCCGTTCGAGACGCACGACAACTACGAGGAGAGCGACGTGCTGCGTCGCCTATTCATGACCGGCGGGGGCGCCACGGTGGCCGCCGCCACGCTGGGCCCCCTGGGCTTCACCATCGACGCGGTGGCGGCGGACCGGCCGGTGCGCCGTGCCGGGACCGCGCACGCGACCGCCCTGGAGGAGGCCGTCCGCCGGATCCGGCTGCTGGACGACCGGCACGGCGCCGACGGGCTGTACCGGCGCGCGGCGGCTCCGCTGCGCGCGGCGTACGCGCTCCTCGACGCCGGCGCGACCCGGCAGACGACCGCCGAACGGCTGCACTCGGGCGCCGGTGAACTCGCCATCTCCGTGGGATGGCTGGCGCACGACTCCGGCCGCTTCGACGACGCCCGCTCGCACTACGCCGAGGCGCTGGCGACCGCGCGGATGACCGGGGACCCCGGCCTGGAGGCGCACGCCTTCTGCAACACGGCGTTCCTGGCCCGGGACGCCGGGCGGCCCAGGGAGGCGGTGCGGGCGGCCCAGGCCGCGCAGCGCGTCGGGCGCCCGCTGGGCTCGGCCCGTCTCATGTCCCTGCTGGCGCTGCGCGAGGCGGGCGGCTGGGCGGGACTCGCCGACCGCACCGGCTGCGAGCAGGCGCTGGCCCGTGCGCAGGCCCTCTTCGAGCGGGGCCACTCGGACGCCGACCCCGAGTGGATGAGCTTCTACGGAGAGGCCGAACTGGAGGGGCTCGAGGCGCAGTGCTGGTCGACGCTGGGCGACTGGCGCAGGGCCTCGCGGCACGCGCGGCGGGCGGCCGAGCTCCAGGACCCGCACTTCACCAGGAACATCGCCCTGTACACGGCGGAACTGGCCGACGACCTCGCGCGCGGCGGGCGCCCCGACGAGGCGGCGACGGCGGGCATGCGGGTCCTGGACCTGCTGGACCAGGTCCAGTCGTCGCGGATCCAGGGGATGCTCGCGGGGACCGCGCGGGTGCTGCTGCCGCACCGGCGGGCGAGCGGCGTCCAGGAGTTCCTGGACCGGCACGCGTCGGCGCCGAGGGGTGTGTAGGACGGCGCGTTGCAGGCGCGCCGGCCGACGTCAGCCCGCCAGGTGCCCCAGGTCGTTCCAGCTCTCGATCGCGGGCTCCCCGTAGGCCCAGCCCAGCACCGACAGCGACGTCGGGTTCAGCCGGATCCGGGCCGCGAAGTCCAGCGGCAGGCCCAGCCACCGCGCGCCGATCGACCGCAGGACGTGCCCGTGGGCGAAGACCAGCACGTCCCGGTCGGCGGAGCGCGCCCAGGACACCACCTCGTCCGCCCGCGCGGTCACCTCGGCGAGCGTCTCGCCCCCGGGCACGCCGTCCCGCCAGATCAGCCAGCCCGGGCGGGACGCCTGGATGTCCGCCGGGGTCAGCCCCTCGTACGCCCCGTAGTCCCACTCCATCAGCGTGTCCCACGGGGTGGCCCGGTCGCCGAAGCCCGCCAGTTCGCACGTCTCGCGCGCGCGTGCCAGCGGGCTGGTGCGCACCTCGGCGTCGGCGAGCCCGTCGTACGGCGGCCGGTGCAGCCGTTCGCCGAGCAGCTTGGCCCCCCTGCGGCCCTCCTCCAGGAGCGGTACGTCGGTCCTGCCGGTGTGCTTGCCGGACAGCGACCACGCCGTCTGTCCGTGCCGGGCCAGCAGGATGCGCGGTGCCATGGAGGGTGAGCCTTTCGGGAGAGACGCGGAAGCGGGACACCTCCATCATCACCCACGCCGGGAACAGGCGAGGAACACGCGGGACAGGCACCGGGTACGGGCAACCCGGCGGGCGTCCACCGCGTCTTTGAGGGCTGAGCCGCCCCGCGTGGGCGGGAGTGCGCACACCGTAAAGTGTCACGGTCGGGCCCGCCGGGCGTAGCGCAGACAGGACGAGAAGGGGGAGGCAGTCGGATGCCGCAGACCGAGAAACCGGGCACCGAGGTGGCTGTGCGAACCCGGTTGCGCTGGTGGACCGAGCTGCCGCTGATCCTGCTGGTGTACGGCTGCTACACGGCCGGCCGGCTGCTCGCGCGCGGGGACACCTCCAGCGCCGTCGACCACGGTCTGGCGATCCTGCGCATCGAGAAGGACCTGCGCCTGAACGCCGAGCACCCGCTCAACCGCCTGTTCACGCGCGAGCCGTGGCTCGGCGTCCCGGCCGACTTCTGGTACGCCTCCCTGCACTACCTGGTCACCCCCCTGATACTGGTCTGGCTGTTCCGCCGGCGCGCCGAGATCTACCGGCGGGCCCGCACCTGGCTGATGACGTCCACGTTCATCGGCCTGATCGGCTTCACGCTGCTGCCCACCTGCCCGCCCCGGCTGCTGGCGGCGAAGTACGGGTTCGTGGACACCATGGCCCAGTACAGCTCGTACGGCTGGTGGGGCGGCCAGGCCAGCGCCCCGCGCGGGATGGGCGGCATGACCAACCAGTACGCGGCGATGCCGAGTCTGCACTGCGGCTGGGCGCTGTGGTGCGGGGTGATGCTGTGGCGGTACGGCAACAGCAGGCTCACCAAGGTGCTCGGGGTGGCCTACCCGCTGCTGACCGCGATCGTCGTGATGGGCACCGCCAACCACTACTTCCTGGACGCCGTCGCGGGCGTCGCCGTGATGGGCGCCGGGTACCTGCTCGCGCCGTCCGTGACGCGGGTCGTGGACCTCGTCCGGACCCGGCTCGTCCCGGGCGCCTCGCTCGTCGCAGCGCGCTCGGAGGGCGCAGGTTCCCCGATTGTCAGTGGCGGATGCCAGACTTCGGCGGGTGAGCGAATTCCATCGCAGCGCGAGTCCCGGCCCGTCTCCGGAGCCGAACCGGACCCTGCCCCCGCAGACGCGGGGGACGGCGCTCCGGCACCGGCTCGCTGAGCTGCGCGGCCCCGACGTCCCCGCCAAGGCCCTCGACGCGCGTGCGCTCGCGGCGCTCGCCGCGAACCCGGGGTGCAGGCGGCGGGCGATCCTGGACGGCGCCGGGGTGGACAAGACCGCGCTGGCGAGCGCGCTGGGTTCGCCCTCGGCGTTCGGCCAGTCGCAGTTCGCGCTGACCCGGGGCAACGCGTTCGAGGCCAAGGTGAAGGCGGACGGCGGCGCGGAGTTGCTGCGGCTGGTGCGCGCGCACCTCGACCCGGGCGCCGAGCCCGCCGAGCGGGCCGCCGTGCCCGACCTGTCCGCGATCGGCCCCGAGGGGCGTACGGCCCGTACGGCGCTCGCGCTGCGCGAGGCGGGCGAGGCGGGCGGCTGGACGCTGCTCGACCATCCGATGCTGGCCCTCGACGTGGCCGGCTCCCCCGCGTTCCTGGAGCCGGACGCGGTGGTCGTGCACCCCGACGGCGGCTGGACGGTCGTGGAGATCAAGTCCTTCCCGATGCTGGACGGTTCGGCCGACCCGGCGAAGGTGGGCGCGGCGGCACGCCAGGCGGCGGTGTACGTGCTGGCCCTGGAGGCGGTCGCGGCCCGCCTCGACCCGGCCCCGCGGGTGCGCCACGACGTGCTGCTGGTCTGCCCCAAGGACTTCTCCAACCTGCCCACCGCCGCCGCCGTGGACGTCCGCAAGCAGCGTGCGGTCACCGCCCGCCAACTGGACCGGCTCACCCGGATCGAGGAGATCGCCGGCACGCTCCCGGAAGGCACCTGCTTCGCCCCGGACCTGCCCGCCGAGCAGCTCACGGCCGCCGTGGCGGCCGTCCCGGCGGCCTACGCGCCGGAGTGCCTGTCCGCCTGCGAACTGGCCTTCCACTGCCGGCAGCGCTCCCGCGCGGCCGACGAGGTCACCGCGCTGGGCCGTGCGGTCCGCGCGGAACTGGGCGGGCTGACCACCGTCGAGGACGTGCTGTCGGCGGCGCGCGGCGAGAGCGGTGACCCCGGGGACCCGGCGGTCGCGGCCCTGCGCCGCGCGGCGGCCCTGCGGGCCGAGGCCCTCCAGGGGGCCGCGTGTCCCTGATCACCACCCTCGCCCGCCTGGAAGCCGTGAGCACGGGCACCGCGCAACCCGCCGCGACCGTCCGCCACCGGCACCTGTCCGGGCTGCCCCTGGTCTTCGTGCCGCTCACCACCTCCGGTGAGGCCGGTGCCCCGCTGGGCGCCCTCGTCGGCACCGACCGGGACGCCCCGCGCCTGCTGGTCGTACCGCAGCCGCGCGACCGCGACCTGCGGTTCGCGTTCCTCGCCGAACTCGCCGACGTCGTCCTGCCGTACCTGGACTCCTACGCCGGGTCGGTGGAGGCCGCCGAGCGCACCGAGACCGACCCGGAGACCGGCAAGCGGGTCAAGGTGGAGGTCGAACTGTGCGCGGACGCGCCGCAGTTGATCGTCCCGGGGCGCGCGGGCATCGAGTACGTACGGCTGCTGGGCCGTTCGACGCGCTTTCGGCGCACGGCCGAGCAGGACCCCGAGGCGCCCTACCCGGCGCCGCCCCGGGTGCCGCTGCTCGGCCGCTGGCTGACCCACTTCGGGGAGCGCGCCCGGGTGCCCGGCTCCTCCCTGCTGCTCGCCATGACGGACCTGCTGGCCCGGCACTGGGCGACCGGTCAGTCAGGCGTCGAGGACCAGCACCTGGGCGCGCTGCTCGCCTGGATCGACCCTCCGCCGGGCAGCACGGGCGCGGCGGCCGCGCGCACGGCCGAGCTCGCCCGGGACGCGGACGGGCAGCTGGTGTGCCCGCCGGCCGGTCCCGCCACCGACCCGGCGTTCGACAACAAGCTGCTCGCGCCCGCCTTCGAGCGCTACGACCGGGCCCGCACCGCCCTGGCCACCGCCGAGGACGGCCTGCAGGCCGACGCCCGGCTGGGCATCCTCACCGCGGCCGAGCGGGAGATCCGCGACCTGGTCGAGAGCCGTACCCGGCCCACCTGGGACGCGGTGTGGCACGGCCTGGACCTGCTGCACCGGCTGCCGGAGGGGGCCAGGGTCGAGGAGCGCTGGACGCGTGACCGCTGGTCGTTCACCGGGCACCGGGACCGGGTGCTGGCCGGTGAGCCCCCGCAGCCGCGCCGGGACGACGCGGTCACCGCGGCCACCAAGCTGGCCACCCGCGAGCGGGAACAGGCCCGGCTCGACGCCCATGAGGCGCTCGACGACCCGCTGGTGATGGCGGGACGGCGGCTGGCCGGGGAGGCGTTCGCGGGCGAGGTCCTCGACGTCGTCATGGCGTACAGCGAGGGCAGGCGGCCCGGTCCGCGCCCGCTGGTGACCGTGCGCACGGAGGACCGGCCGCAGCTGGCCGAGCGCGTGAGGACGTACCGCTCACTGGGCGGCAAGCCGCAGTCGATGGAGTTCGTCGGGTACGAGGGCGAGGGGGTCGTCGTCCTGCGGGTGCTCGACAAGATGGGCCGCGGGAAGGAACCGGAGCCCGGATCGGTCCCGGAGAAGGGCGACCGGCTCACCCTCACCCTGTTCGAGCACGAGCAGCGCGGCGGGGCGAAGCTGCCCGACCCGGAGGCGACCCCGTGGACGCACGGCGGCCCGCCGGGCGAGGGAGTGCAGGAGGCGGCGGACCCGATGACCCAGGAGGACGTCCTGTGACGACCACGGCCTTCGACCCGGGCGCCGAGGCCGCCCGCGCCACCGCCGCGATCCTCCACGACACCCTGCACGGCACCGACCGGGGCGTGGTGGTGGACTCCCCGCCGGGTGCGGGCAAGTCCACGCTCGTGGTCCGCGCGGCGTTCGAACTCGCCGACGCGGGGCGCCCGCTGATGGTGGTCGCGCAGACCAACGCCCAGGTCGACGACCTGGTCCTGCGCCTCGCCGAGAAGAACCCGGAGCTGCCCGTCGGCCGGCTGCACAGCAGCGACTCCGACCCGTACGACAAGGCGCTGGACGACCTGCCCAACGTCCGCACGTCGGCGAAGGCGGCCGACCTGCGTCAGACGCCGGTCGTGCTGTCCACGGCCGCGAAGTGGGCGCACGTCACGGTGGACGAGCCCTGGCGGCACGCGATCGTCGACGAGGCGTACCAGATGCGCTCGGACTCGCTGCTCGCGGTGGCCGGGCTGTTCGAACGTGCGCTGTTCGTCGGCGACCCCGGCCAGCTGGACCCGTTCTCGATCGTGGGCAGCGAGCAGTGGGCGGGCCTGTCGTACGACCCCTCGGGTTCCGCCGTCTCGACGCTCCTCGCGCACAACCCGGGTCTTCCCCAGCACCGCCTCCCGGTGTCCTGGCGGCTGCCCGCGTCGGCGGCCCCGCTGGTCTCCGGCGCGTTCTACCCGTACACGCCGTTCCGCAGCGGCACCGGACACGGTGACCGCCGCCTCTCCTTCGCCGTTCCCTCCGACGGCTCCGGCCCCGACCGGGTGATCGACGAGGCGGCGGAGTCCGGCTGGGGCCTGCTGGAGCTGCCCGCCCGGCACACCCCGCGCACCGATCCGGAGGCGGTGCGGGCGGTGGCTGTGGTGGTGCGGCGGCTGCTCGACCGGGGCGGCGCGGCCGTCTCGGAGCGCTCACCGGACGCCACGCCCCTGACCGCCGACCGGGTGGCGGTCGGCACGGCCCACCGCGACCAGGCGGCGGCGGTCCGGGCGGCGCTCGCCGAGCTGGGGGTGGCGGACGTCACCGTGGACACGGCCAACCGGCTCCAGGGGCGTGAGTACGACGTGACGGTGGTCCTGCACCCGCTCTCCGGCCGCCCCGACGCCACCGCCTTCCACCTGGAGACGGGCCGCCTCTGCGTCCTGGCCTCCCGGCACCGCCACGCCTGCATCATGGTCTGCCGCGCGGGCGTGACCGACCTGCTGGACGACTACCCGTCGACGGAACCGGTCCAGCTGGGCACGGTGGTGAAGTTCCCCGACGGCTGGGAGGCGAACCACGCGGTCCTCGCCCACCTCACCGAACACCGGGTGCCCTGGCGCCCCTGACCACCACACCAGCGGCCCCGCCGGCAGGCGACCAGCCCGACGCCGGTCACCCGCCGGACGGAGTCCGGCACGCCGCCGGAGGCGGCCGACGGCTACAGCCCCCGACGGCTGGGAGGCGAACCACGCGGTCCTCGCCCACCTCACCGAACGCCGGATGCCCTGGCGCCCCTGAGCGGCCTGGGTGGGCGTACGCAGAGTGAGTCGGCGGCCCTGGGGTGCCCTTGCGCGGGCGCGAGAGAATGGACGGTGGCCATCGGAACGTACGAGGAGGACCAGACATGCCGGAGCCCACGCCGCGACGGAACGAACCGCGGCTACGCCCCGCGCCCCTGCTCTTCGAGCCCGTGGAAGCGGTCGCCGACCCGGAGCGCTTCTTCGGGCTGGAGTCGATCGACGATCCCGGGGCGCTGCTGGCGCGGGCGACGGAGCTGACCCTGGCGTTCCGGGTGGCCACCGACCGGGCGGTGGAGTTCCAGGCCGTGGCCGCCGCCCAGCTCGCCGACCCGCGCCGCTTCGACCGCCTCACGCCCGCCGACATCGCCGAGCGGGCCGGCTGGACCGAGGACTACGCGAAGAAGATGGTCGAGTTCGGCCGGGACCTGCTGAAGGGGACGGAGGGGGCGGAGCCGGGGGAGCCCGGGTAGCGGGCGGTCGACCCCGCGGGCATATGCCAGGCGGGCAAGATACCCCCGCGTGCCACAGCCCGTACCGGTTTCCCGCAACTCGCGGCGAGCGGACGCTCACGAGGCGTATCACATCCCTATGAGCAGCACACCGCACGAGACCTTCCCCGGCACCCCGGCGACCGGCGCGGACGCGGCCGGGGTCACCTCCGAGGGAGCCGCCTGGCTCGCCTCCGCAGGAACGTATCCGCGGAGCACGCTCGCCCTCTGGGAGGAGCATCCGGACGCCCCGGTCGTCCTGCCCTGCGGTACCGCGTTCGACGTGGTGAACACCCCCGCGATCCACGGCCGCCGCATGCTCGACCGGTTGTGGGACGAGGGTCCGGGCTCCGGGCCGGTCGCGGTGTTCCGGGGCCGGATGCTCCTGTTCGCCACCCCCGGCACCGCCGCCCGGCTGTCCGCGCTGCTGGACTGGGAGGAGTGGGGCGGCCGCGGCCGGGCCGTACCGCCGCTGCTGTGCCACGGGACCGGCGACGCGGTGACCGTCCCGGCGCTGAACGGCGACCGCTCCCCCGCTCCGGCCGACGCCCGCTGGCTGGTCGCCCCGGACACCCGGCACCCCTGGCTCCCCGGCCCCGAGATCCTGCTCTGGGCGGCGGTGCGGGCGGCCCGCTCGACCGTGCACATATCGATTTTTCCTCCCGCCGATCAGGATGCTAAGGTCTACGACGTCAGCAGGCGCCGCTAGCTCAGTTGGTTAGAGCAGCTGACTCTTAATCAGCGGGTCCGGGGTTCGAGTCCCTGGCGGCGCACGCGAAGT
>NZ_JBEYFC010000080.1:0-25531 GCF_040634175.1 Streptomyces sp. NPDC007162 | reverse complement strand
GGAGAGGTCGAGGACCACGCCGAAGGTGCAGCGGGCCACCTCCTCGGACGGGAAGTACCGGCCGGCACGCGGGATGTCGGGGGTGGACGACTGACGGCGCGACGGGCGGGCGTACGACCGTACCGCCACCGGGCGGGGTACGAACTCGTCGAACCAGCGTGCGAGTCGGGCGTCCCAGGGCAGCGGCGGATGGCTGAGCGCGCGGATCTCCTCGACCAGGGCGCCGGGCAGCAGGCCCCGTCCCTGCGACCGGTGCAGGTCGAGGCCCTGGCCGAGGCCCCGGCGGTAGAACTCGTCGAGGTCGACGTAGGCGCCCGGCGGTCCGAGCGGCGCGCCCAGGACGTCCCCGCGTCCCTTGCCGCGCAGGGTGGCGAGGCGCCGGGCCCGCCGCAGGTCGCCGGCGATCCGGTCGTACACCTCCTCCGCGGAGAGGTCCTTGAGCTCCGGGTCGTGCAGCAGTCCTTCGGGCATCGTGCCGACCTGCATCTCGACCAGCCAGCCGTTGATGACGTAGTCGCAGGCGATGTTGAAGAGGTAGGGGTCGCGGCCGCCGAGGCGGTCGCCGTGGCGCAGCGCGGCGTGCAGCATCTCGTGGGCGAGGACGAACCGCCACTCCTCGTCGTCCATCGTGCGCAGCGGGTTGACGTAGATCTCGCCGGCCTCGGGGTTGACGGCCGCGACGGCGATGTCGTGGGCGCGGGCCAGTTCGGCGTCGGCGACCAGCTTGATCCCGGCCGCGATGCCGCCGAGCAGCGGGTAGGAGGAGACGAACCAGCTCAGCGCCTGCTCCCAGGGGCGCAGCGGGGTCGGCGGGCCGGTCATCGTGGTGCGGCGGCCGCCTGCCAGGTCCATCGCGCGGGACATGGTGCGGGTCAGCGCGTGCGCGAACCCGAGCTGCCAGTCGGGCACCTGACCGGCCCACCGGTTCCAGGAGAGCAGCAGCTGGTCGGGGTCGCCGCCGTTGGTGCCGCCGCGCTCGTAGGCGGCGGGGACGCCGCCGGCCCGGCGCCAGCCCGCGGCGAGCCGGTCCTCGTCGCCCTCCGGGTAGGACGCGGGCAGGTGGTCGGGGGCCTCGCCGACCGGGAAGGTCTCCAGGAAGCGGTTGACGACGGTGCAGCGGGCGGCGAGGTCGTAGCGGTCCGGCTGGGTGCGCGGGCCGGTGGCGGCGGGCAGGTGGCCGAAGCCGAGGTGGATGGTGCAGTGGGCCAGCGCCCAGGCCCACTCGGCGGGTTCGGCGCGCCGGGTGGGGTGGGCGTGCAGGACGCCGTCGGAGTCGGCCCGTACCAGCCCCTCGCGTGGGGCGAGGTCGCACTTCTCGTGCCGGCAGATGGTGAACTCCACGGCGCGCAGGGCAGGGTTGGCGCGCAGCAGTTCGACCCCGGCGGCGAAGTTCTCGGCGGCCGGGTCCTGCTTCTTGCGAGGAGCGGTACGCCTCACCGGCGGGCCTCCACCAGCCGGGGCATGTCCCGGGCGGCCTCGATCAGGAACCAGGCGGGCAGCACCGGGTTGCCGTCGGCGTCGGAGGCGATCACGGTCTGGGCGACCTCGACGGAGATCTCCGCGAGCTGTACGAGGAGCGACTTGGCGCGGTAGGCGGCCGCCCGGCCGTTCGCCGACATGTGCTCCTTGGCGGCGGGCAGTTCCTTGACCAGCCGGCCGCGGAAGGACTCGGCGAGGTAGTACAGCAGGTCGCGGTCCTCGACGCGGTGCGGCCAGCCGGCGTCGCCCCGCAGGATCGCCTCGAGGCCGAAGCGGCTGCGCACGATCTTGACGTATCCGCAGAAGGCGGTCGCGTGCGCGGGGGTGAGCGTGCCGTGCGCGAGGACCTTCAGGGTGGCCTCGTCGAGGTCCCGTCCGAAGGAGTGCAGGGCGTCGGAGAGCATGTGCCAGGAGCGCGGGGTGGAGAACGGCTCCTCGGTCTTCGGCGGCTTGGACCACAGGTGGTCGGGCCGGTCGGTGAGGTGGTCGAGGATCCACGGGTGGATGCCGTTGCCCGCGGCCCAGGCGAGCCAGTCGTGCGCGGAGGCCTCCAGATGGACGTGGGCGAGGCGGTTGACCAGGGCGGAGGCGATGGGCCTGGCGAGGGCGTTGTCGGTGGCGCGGTTGCCGGCCCCGATCACGATCGACCCCTTGGGCAGTTCGTAGTTCCCTGTCCGGCGGTCCAGGATCAGCGAGTAGAACGCCTTCTGCACGTCGGGGGTGGCCGCGTTCAGCTCGTCCAGGAAGAGGCAGTACGGCTCGTCGCGGGCGATGGCCTCGGGCGGGCAGAACACCGAGCGGCCGTCGCGGATCTGCGGCACCCCGATCAGGTCCTCGGGGGCGAGCTGCGTACCCAGCAGGCTCACGCACTCCAGCCCCAGCGACTCGGCGAACTCCCGCACCAGGGAGGACTTCCCGATGCCGGGCGCGCCCCAGAGGAAGACGGGCCGCACGGTGGCCAGACCGAGGAGGAGTTCGGGGATACGGGCGGGCGTGACGGTGACGGCTGCCTGCAAAGGGAGGGCTCCTGAGGAGTGTTCGGGAGGGTCGCTTTCGACCGACTCGAACAGTGTGTGCCGGGATCCGGGCGAACGCAGCCGATTTTTCGCCGGTGGGGACGCGCCCCGACCGGCTACGCGGCCCTCTCCCCCTCCGCGGCCAGGGGAATCTGCGGCCCGTCCGCCTCCCGGAGCCACCGCCGCAGCACCCCGTGCACCGCCTCGGCCCCCACGAGCTCCTCCCCCTCCGCCACCGGAGCGGACACGCAGACCGGCGACAACAGGAACGGCCGCCCCTGCTCGCCGCCCAGTCCCCCGTGCGAGCCGATCTGCTCCTCGAACGCCAGGACCTCGCCGTCCTCCGGGTCGTACCAGGAGTTGACCATGATGTCGGCGGTGTGCGGGAAGGAGTGGGTGCGCCGGACGGCGTCCGCGGCGCCCGGTCCGAAGGCGGCCAGCGGTCCCGGCTGGGTGTCCAGCCGGTCGAGCGGGATCTCGGCGCCGTGGGCGCCTAGCACCATCCCGCCGTGTTCCTCGCTGCGGACCAGCAGGAAACCGATGCCGGGGTGGTTGGCGAGGGTGGTGAGCAGCGCCGGGTGGCGGACGTCCAGCTCCTCCTTGGTCATGCGGTGCGGCACGTCCGGGAAGGAGATCAGGCCGAGGTTGCCGGAGGCGAGCACGACGGGTTCCGAGTGCCGGGTCGGCCGGTGCTTCCCGCCGCCCTCCTCGACCGGTCTGCGCAGCGCCGCGCGGACGGCGGCGCGGGCCTCGGCGCCGCTGTGCGTGCGTTCGGCGCGGCGTGGCACGGGCAGTCCGCAGCCGGCCCTGACCAGGTCGCCGAGGGTGAGTCCGTAGCGGGAGCGGAAGGTCTCGCCGGGGCTCTGGCCGTGGTCGGAGAGGACGACGATCCGGTACTGCCGGGGGGCGTGCTCGGCGGCCTTCTCGATCAGGGCGAGGGCGCGGTCCAGGCGTTGCAGCACCTTGTCGGCGTCCCTGCTGTGCGGGCCGGAGTGGTGGGCGACCTCGTCGTAGGCGACCAGGTCGGCGTAGACGGCGCTGCGGCCGCCGAGCAGGTCGCCGATGACGGCGGCGACCACGACGTCCCGTTCGACGACCGTGGCGAAGGCCCGGACGAGGGGATAGAGGCCACCGCGGCCCACGCGCGGGCGCTGCCTGCGCAGCCGGGCCGTGACGGACTGGCCCACCTCCCGGCCGACCTCGGCGAAGAAGGAGAGGGCGGTGCGCACGGCGTTGGCGGGGTCGGCGAAGTAGGCGAAGTAGCCGGCCCGGGAGCGGTTCTTGCGGCCCCGGCGGCGGATCGCTATGGACAGCACCAGGGCCTGTTCCTCGGCGCCGCCGCTGAAGAGGTTGCCGCGGCTGGCACCGTCGAGGGTGAGCAGTCCCCCGTCGGCGGTGCGCTCGACGGCGCGGCGCTGGAGTTCGGCGGCGCTGGTCGGCCGGTTGCAGACCATCACCTCCTGGCTGTCCTTCTCGTACCAGCGGAACGCGGGGATGTCGAAGTTCGAACCGTGCAGGATGCCGAGCTGGCTGGCGCCGGTCTGGCTGGACCAGTCGGTGCGCCACGGGGTGAGCCGGTGGCCGGTGGCCAGCCAGGCGGCCACGGTGGGCATCAGGCCCCTGGCGACGGCGGCGGTGAGGACGTCGTGGCCGACGCCGTCGAGCTGGAGGAAGACGGTGCCGGGGGCGGTCGCGCAGGCGGGCTGGGATCTTCGGCGGCGGGTGGCCAGCCGGGACAGCCGGTGCCGGTAGGCGTCGTCGTCGCGGACGGCGAGGGCGCCGCCGGTGGCGGAGGCGACCGCGGACATCACGGCGGCCACGATCACCGCGGTCTCCGGGGCGGCCTCGCTCTGCCCGGAGGGGTTGATGCGCAGGGCGACCAGCAGCAGGGAGCCGTTGAGGAAGAAGACCAGCAGGCCCAGGACGAGGGCGGGCACCAGCAGCAGGAGTCGTACGAGCAGGGGCCAGACGACGGCGGACAGCACACCGAAGGCGCCGGCGCCGAGGGCCGCGGTCACCGCGATCCGGGTGGCGCTGTCACCGTCCGGGGACTGGAGCTGGAAGTCGGGCAGGATTCCGGCGAGCACCAGCATGGTGACGGTGGACACCGCCCACACCGTGGCACTCCGCCCGATCTGACTGACGACCCGCCGCCACCGCACGCCCCACCGACCTCGTCTCCGGGACCCGCGCCGCCCGCGGATCAGTCTGCCGACCAGACTGTCATACGGGCCTGAGTCCCTGGCCCTACCGCCCGTCGTACCCGGCCGTCGGCATGGAGAGACGCCGGTGCACCCGGGCCTTCATCTGGGCGTCGTAGCGGGGCTCGGCGCGGCCCACCGTCTCCACCCGGACCCCGCGTCGCGCGCACTCCGCCGTGAAGGCCTCCACCGACGACAGCGCGCTCTCCAGGACCCGTCTGCTCGGTGCCACGAAGACGTCGAGGCCGGGGCGGACGCCCGCCCACAGGGCGCTGTGGTCATGGCGCAGGCCACGGACCAGGAGTTCGCGGGCGACGACGTACCCGTGCTCCACGGCCCAGCGTGCGCACATCGCGTGCTGGCTGCGGGAGTCGACCAGGAAGGGGTCGATCTCCAGTTCCTCCAGGGGCGTAAGACTCGCGATGGCGGTCACCCGCACCCGTGCGAGCCCGCCGGAGGCACCTCGCACCTGTCCCATGGCGTCCCCCTCACCTCCGGGTTTCGCCGCCGACCCTACTCCTGCACGTAGGCTTCGGGGAGTCGCGCGAAGGAGGCAAAGAGGGTGCCGGTGGAGATCACCTGGTGGGGCCACGCCACCTGCACGATCGAGGATTCGGGCGTACGAGTGCTCACCGATCCCCTGTTCGCGCGCCGGCTCGCTCATCTGCGCCGCCGCCGGGGCGCCGCGCCCCCGCCCGAGGCCCGCCGTGCGGACCTCGCCCTCGTCTCCCACCTGCACGCCGACCATCTGCACGTCCCCTCGCTCGCCGGGCTCGCCCCGGGCACGCGCCTGCTTGTACCCCGGGGCGCACGACGCGCGGTGCCCGCGCTCCGTCGGCTCCGGCACCTGCGTGTCACCGAGGTCGGTGTCGGCGACGAGATACACGTCGGCCGGCTCGTCGTACGCGCCGTGCCCGCACTGCACGACGGCCGCCGGCTGCCGGTCGGCCCGCAGCGCTCCCCCGCCCTCGGGTATGTCGTCGAGGGCGCGGCACGGACCTACTTCGCCGGGGACACCGGGCTGTTCGACGAGATGGCCGAGGTGGTGGGCCCGGTGGACGTGGCGCTGCTGCCGGTCGGCGGCTGGGGGCCGTACCTCGGGGAGGGGCACCTGGACGCCGGGCGGGCGGCGCGGGCGTTGGCACGGCTGGCGCCCCGCAGCGCGGTGCCGGTGCACTACGGCACGTACTGGCCGATCGGCATGGACGCTGTGCGCCCCCATGAATTCCATGCGCCCGGTGACGAGTTCGTGCGCCTCGCGGCCGAGTACGCACCGCGGGTTGCGGTGCACCGGCTCGGCCACGGGGAGCGCGTGCGGCTGGAGGTCGCACGGTGAGACTGCTGCTGGTCATGGCGGCCGCCGGGTCCACCGCGGCGACGCCGTCGTCCGTCGGGTCCGCGCAGCAGGCGATCGGGTATCCGACGCTGTTCCTGCTGGTGCTGGTCGGCGCCTTGGTGCCGGTGGTGCCGACGGGGGCGCTGGTGAGTTCGGCGGCGGTCGTGGCGTTCCACCAGACGGCGCCGTTGGCGCTGGCGCTGGTGTTCGTGACGGCGTCGCTGGCGGCGTTCCTCGGGGACGCGGCGCTGTACTGGCTGGGGCGGCGTGGGCTGCGGTCGAAGAACGGATCGCGGTGGCTGGAGGCGATCCGGTCGCGGGCGCCCGAGGAGCGGCTGGAGCAGGCGCAGGGGAAGCTGGCCGAGCACGGGGTGGCGGTGCTGGTGCTGTCCCGGCTGGTGCCGGCCGGGCGAATACCGGTGATGCTGGCGTGCCTGCTGGCCGAGTGGCCGCTGCGGCGGTTCGCACGGGGGAACGTGGCGGCGTGTCTGGCGTGGGCGGCGACTTATCAGGTGATCGGGATTCTGGGTGGGTCGCTGTTTGCGGAGCCCTGGGAAGGGGTCGTGGTGGCGGTCGCGCTGACGGTGCTGATCAGTGTGACGCCGGGGTTGTGGCGACGGGTCCGGTCTTCGGCGTGACGGTGCGTCGCGGGGCGCGGGTGCGGTGTGGTTGCTCGCGCAGTTCCTTCCCCGGCGCCCCTGACGGGAGCCCTAGTTGACGGCGCTCCGCAGTGACGTCGGTTCCAGGATCCTCGAACCGCCCACCGGCAGGTCCCAGAGATCCTCCCGGTCCAAGCCCTCGCTGTCCCAGGCCGCCCGTACCCGGGTGAGTGGTTCCAGGACCGGTTCTGCCGACAGGATGAACGTGCCCCAGTGCATGGGGGCCATCCGCCGCGCCCCGACGTCCTGCACGGCCCGGACCGCCTCCTCCGGGTCGAGGTGGACGTCGCTGAGCCACCAGCGGGGGTCGTAGGCGCCGATCGGCATCAGGGCGAGGTCGATGCCCGGGTAGCGGTGGCCGATGCGGGAGAACCAGTGGCCGTAGCCCGTGTCGCCGGCGAAGTAGACGCGCTGTCCGTCGGGGCCGGTGAGCACCCAGCCGCCCCAGAGGCTGTGACAGGTGTCGGTGAGGGTGCGCTTGGACCAGTGGTGAGCGGGGACGAAGTCGAAGCGGACGCCGGACAGTTCGGCCGCCTCCCACCAGTCGAGCTCGGTGACGGTGGTGAAGCGGCGGCGCCGGAACCAGCCGCCGAGACCCGCCGGTACGAAGACGGGGGTGTCGCGCGGCAGCCGGCGCAGAGTGGGGGCGTCCAGGTGGTCGTAGTGGTTGTGGCTGATGACGACGGCGTCGATGTTTGGCAGCGTCTCCCAGGGGACGCCGACCGGGGTGACACGGGCCGGGGTGCCGAGGATCCGGCGGGACCAGACGGGGTCGGTGAGGACGGTGAGGCCGCCGATCCGGACGACCCAACTGGCGTGCCCCGCCCAGGTGACGGCGACGGCGCCGGCGTCCACGGGGGGCAACGGGCCGGGTTCGCAGGGCAGCCGGGCTATGTCGGCGAGCCCCTGGCGGCCGGGGCGGACGGAGCCCTCGCGGGCGAAGCGGGCCACGGCCTTGAGACCGGGCAGCGGGGCGGTGAGGCGATCGTGGAAGGTCCGCGGCCAGACCCGGAGTTCACCCAGCGGGCGGGGTTCGGCGAGCGGCGGGGACAGGGGCGCGGAGGGAGTGGGGGACGCGGGGGCGGTCGGCATGCCCGCGGGCGGTGTGTCGGCAGGCGTTGTGGCGGGCCCTTGCTCTTGCGTCTGCTGCGTCATCGAGGAGGCTCCCATCGCTGAGCGTCGTCGCGGAGATCGTCGAGTACCGACCTCAAGGACATCAACGCGCGTTGCACGTGTGGCAGTTCCAACGGCACGGGGGACGTGAGGCATTCCAGACGTTCCTCGTCGGTGCCGCCCAGCAGCGGCCCGGTGGCGAGCCGCACCCGCAGTGCGCCCAGGTCGTCGCCGAAGCGGTGGCCGCCAGGTGCGGGCATGCCGAGGCGCGCGCTGAGGAAGTCCTCCAACTCCTGTGCGTCGCCGACCCCTCGGGCGCCGAGCCCGGCCCGCAGCGGCTCCAGGTCGACGTACAGGTGCCGGCCGGCCTGCGGAGGCCGGGCCAGGGCGCCGCCGGCGACGACCGCGGTGTGCGCGGCGGCGGCCACGCGCGCGTGCAGTCGTACGGCGGCCGCGCGGCGTACGACGACGGGTTCGGGCTCGTCGAGCGCGTGGCGGGCGGCGACCGCGACCGGGCCGGCGAGGCGGGCGCCCATCGCGGTGAGGACGTCGAGCACGCGCGCGTGCAGTGCCGTACCGGTGTCGTCCGCCGGGAACCGGGCCACGGCGGCGGGCCAGCCCGCCGGCAGCAGGCCGCCGGCCAGGTCGGTGACGACGGTGACCCGGTCCGGGAGCATCTCCGCGGGACTGAGCAGCACGGTGGCGTCCGGGGCGTGCAGGGTGTCGCGCCAGGTCTCGTCGCTGACCAGGTGCAGCCCCTCGCCCGCCGCCGCCTCCACGGTCTCGTGCAGCAGTTCGGGCGGGGCGACGGTGGCGGTCGGGTCGTCGGCGACGGAGAGCACCAGCAGCCGCGGGTCGCCACCCTCGTCGCGGACCCGGCGCACCGTCTCCAGCAGTGCGTAGGGGTCGGGGGCGCCCCCGGACTCGGCCGGGGTGGCCACATGGAAGACGGGCCGGCCGAGCAGCCGGGCGTACGGTGCCCACCAGGCGGCGCAGGGACGCGGCACCAGGACGTCGCCGCCGAGTGCGGCGGTGAGCGCGAGGAGCAGGGCGGGGGCGCCGGGTCCGGCGGTGAGGCGGCCGGGCGAACCGGGCAGTCCGCGGCGCTCCCAGTAGCCGCGGGCCGCGTCCAGCAGCGCGGGCCCGCCGCCGACGGGTTCCTCCCCGCCCCGGCTCGCGGCGGCGGACAGCACGGCGGAGAGCTCGGGCAGCACCGGCAGCCCGTCGTCGGGGAGGGCCGGACCGAAGCGGACGGGCCCATGACCCTCGGCTTCGGTAGAGGTGCCGGGGGGCCGCTCGGCAGGCGTGCCGTGCGTCGGTCCGTGGCCCTCGGGGTCCGTCCGCCGCATGTCCGCCTCCGCGCAGTCCGTGGTGCCGTGTGCTGTCCGGGCCGTGCCGTGCTCACCGTGCGGGTGGCCTACGGTGCCGGAGTGGTCGCTCCGGGGTACCCGGTCTCGGCCGTGTCACCCGTCCGCGCCGGCCCGTCCGCCCCACAGCCGGTACGACCTGCCGCCCCACAGCCGGTAACCCGCGCCGCAGCAGGCGGCCGCGATCAGCAGCGCACCCGCGACCAGGGCGGGGACGGAACCGTTGTAGGAGCCGCCGTCGCCCGCCGCCACGCCGTGCTGCACGCCCGCCGGGGCACAGGCCGCGGCATCGCTCCGCGCCCCGTCGCACTCCCGCCCGCCACCGCCACCCCCGCAGGACTGCTGCGTCCCACCGGAACAGGGTCGTTCCCCGGCCTCCCAGGGGGCGGTGCCGTCACCCCCGTGTCCAGCCGCGCCGTCACCCCCGCGTCCAGCCGTTCCGTCGTCCCCGCGGAACTCCGCCGCCCCGTCGTCCGCGGGCGGTTCCATGGCGCTGCCGTCCCCGTGGGGAGCCGTGCCGTCGCCGCCGCCCGGGACCCTGCTCCCGTCGCCCTGCGGCCCTGTGATGTCGTCGCCGCCCGGGAGGACGCCCCCGCCGCCCTGCGGACCCGTGGCGTCGTCCCCGCGCGGGACCGCGGCCCCGCTGCCGTGGGAGTCCGCACCGCCCTGGTCCGGTGTGACGCCCGGGGCGGGCGGGCTCCAGGGCCGCTGCTGTCCGCCGCCCGCCCCCGCCGGGCAGGTCCCGTCGGCGGTGCGGGTACCGTCCGCGACGACGCCCGCCGTACCCCCCTCCGTATAGCTCTCACAGCCCACGGGGCTCGCCCCGGCGGCGGGGCCGGCGGCCGCGGCCGTACCGGCGACGCCGAACGCGGCACCCGTCAGGACGGCGACGGACAGGGCGCGAACGGTGCGGCGCATGGGGGGAACTCCTCGCACGTACGACTGCGGGGGCACGGGGCCCGTACCCCCGCAGCCATCACAGCCCGCCCCGGGCACCGCCGCGCGCGGCCGACCCCCATTCGCGGGACGTCCGCGCCCTTTCGGGTGACGTGATCGCCGGAACCGGCGTGCCGGGAACCGCCGGACGGATCCCGGTGTCGGCCCCCCGTCCTCGGGTACGCGGGCGGCACCCCCTGATGTACCTGGAGGGAGAACATGCAGCGAGGCAGCGACCGGCTGAACGTGCACCGGGACGACGAGATGAAACACGAGTTGCAGGGCCTGCTCAGGTCCGGTCATCCGACACGGAGCGAGGAGTGGAACGACCCCGAGCCGCCCGCCGACGACGATCCGGAGCTGTTCCGCGCCGGGGTGGCGCCCGGGGTCGGTGAGCAGCCGTCGCCGGAGGCGGTACGGCTGCTCCTGGCCCGGTCCCTGACCCGGCACGACTTCCCGGCGGAACCGAGCGAGCTGACCCGGACCCTGCGCCGGGGCCACGCCCCCGACGCCCTGGTCGAGCGGGTCTCCCGGCTGCCGCACCGCACGCGCTACGACAGCATGCTGGCGCTGGCGGAGGCGGTGACCGCCGGGGAGTGAGACCCGGGAGAAGGAGAGCCGGGGAACGGACAACACACCGCGCGCGGGACGACAGCCCGCGCGCGGAAGGGAGTGAACATCATGCGTATCGCGTTTCTGGCCGCGCCCGAGGGCGTCGAGCAGGTGGAGCTGACCGAGCCGTGGAAGGCAGCGTCCGACGCCGGGCACGAGCCGGTCCTGGTGTCGACGGAACCGGGGAAGATCCAGGGCTTCGACCATCTCGACAAGGCGGACACGTTCCCGGTGGACGAGGTGGTCGGCGAGACGTCGGCCACCTCGTTCGGGGCGCTCGTCCTGCCGGGCGGGGTCGCCAACCCGGACTTCCTGCGGATGGACGAGAAGGCCGTGGCGTTCGTGAAGGACTTCTTCGACGCGGGCCTGCCGGTCGCCGCCATCTGCCACGCGCCCTGGACGCTGGTCGAGGCCGACGTCGTACGCGGCCGGACGCTGACGTCCTGGCCGAGCCTGCGGACCGACATCCGCAACGCGGGCGGCACCTGGGTGGACGAGCAGGTCAAGGTCTGCGACGGCGGCCCGAACAAGCTGATCACCAGCCGCAAGCCGGACGATCTCAAGGCGTTCTGCGAGGCGTTCCTCGCCGTGTTCGCCGAGACCGGAAAGGCCGGCTGAGCAAGCGGTATCCCGCGGCGCCGAGGGAGTGGATCTCCGCGGCGCCGCGTTCAGCTCGCCGGGGTCCGCGGTGTCGCCGCCTCGGCGCAGCTGCGCTCCCGGGCACCCTCCCGGGTGCGGCCGGCGGCGACGAGGCGGCGCGGATTACGGCGCAGGTACTCGCCCTCCAGCTGGGCCATGCGCTCGTTGTGGGCGCGCAACGCGTCGTTGGAGCCGTACAGCAGGGTGTCGTGGCGCGTCCGGTGGATGGTCTCCAGCTCCTTCATGAGCTGCTGGTCGTCCAGCCGGCTGGGGTCGACTCCGGTCATGGTGGTACCCCGCTCGTCGTGTGGGTCCCGGCGGTCCGGATTCCTGCCTCCACTGTACGAACATCCGGGCCCGCGGGCCTCCCTACCGGGCGCGCTCCACACGGCGCTCGTCCCAGACCGGCTCGGCGGACTCCCGGACCCGGCCGTCACTGCCGAAGACCAGGTACCGGTCGAAGGAGCGGGCGAACCAGCGGTCGTGGGTGACCGCGAGCACCGTGCCGTCGAAGGCCTCCAGACCCTCCTGGAGGGCCTCGGCGGACTCCAGGTCGAGGTTGTCGGTCGGCTCGTCGAGGAGCAGCGCCGTCACGCCCTGCAGTTCCAGCAGGAGGATCTGGAACCGCGCCTGCTGGCCGCCGGACAGCCGCTCGAAGGTCTGCTCGGCCTGCTGGGTGAGTTCGTAGCGGCGCAGCCGGGACATCGCCGCGCCGCGGTCCTGGGCGTGTTCCGTCCAGAGGATGTCGAGGAGGACGCGGCCCTGCAGTTCGGGGTGGGCGTGGGTCTGGGCGAAGTGACCGGGCACGACGCGTGCGCCCAGCTTCCACTGACCCGTGTGCGCCACGTCCTCGCCGGCCAGCAGCCGCAGGAAGTGCGACTTGCCGGAGCCGTTGGAGCCGAGCACGGCGACCCGTTCGCCGTAGAAGACCTCCAGGTCGAAGGGTTTCATCAGGCCGGTGAGTTCGAGACCCGCGCAGGTGACGGCCCGTACGCCGGTACGGCCGCCCTTGATGCGCATCCTGATGTCCTGCTCGCGCGGCGGCTCCGGCGGCGGTCCCGCCTCCTCGAACTTGCGCAGCCGGGTCTGGGCGGCCGCGTACCGGGACGCCATCTCGTGGGAGACCGCGGCGGCCTGACGCAGCGTCAGAACGAGCTTCTTGAGCTGGGCGTGCTTCTCGTCCCAGCGGCGGCGCAACTCCTCGAAGCGGGCGAAGCGTTCCCGGCGGGCGTCGTGGTAGGTGGCGAAGCCGCCGCCGTGCACCCAGGCGTCGGCGCCGGTGGGCGAGGGTTCCACGGAGACGATCTTCTCGGCGGCCCGGGCGAGGAGTTCACGGTCGTGGGAGACGAACAGGACCGTCTTGCGGGTGTCCTTCAGCTGTTGCTCCAGCCAGCGCTTGCCGGGGACGTCCAGGTAGTTGTCCGGCTCGTCGAGGAGCAGCACCTCGTCGGCACCCCGGAACAGCGCCTCCAGCACCAGTCGCTTCTGCTCACCGCCGGAGAGGGTGCGCACCTGCCGCCACTGGGCCTTCTCGTAGGGCACCCCGAGGGCCGCGGTGGTGCACATGTCCCACAGCGTCTCGTGCTCGTAGCCGCGTACCTCGGCCCAGTCGGCGAGGGCCTGCGCGTAGCGCAGCTGGGCGGCCTCGTCGTCGACGGTCATGATGCCGTGCTCGCCCTCGTCCACGGCCCGCGCGGCCTTGCGGATCCCGGGCGGCGCGACCGACACCAGCAGGTCGCGCACGGTGGTGTCGTCCCGTACGGAGCCCACGAACTGGCGCATCACGCCGAGGCCGCCGCTCACGGTGACGGTGCCGCCGTGCGGCTTGAGCTCGCCGGAGATCAGCCGGAGCAGGGTGGTCTTGCCGGCGCCGTTGGGGCCGACCAGGGCGACGGCGGCGCCCTCCCCCACCCGGAAGGAGACGTCGCCGAGCAGCGCCCTCCCGTCGGGGAGGTAGTACTCGAGGTGCGCGGCTTCCAGATGTCCCATGGTCAGGGATTCTGCGGGGGGCACCGGGGGTGGGGCAAACCGTTATCGAGGCAGTTCTCCCGGTGCGGCCCGGTGGGGGCTGGTCGCGCGGTTCCCCGCGCCCCTTTCAGGGGCGTCCCGCACCCGGCGTCACTCGGCCAGGTCTTCCACGGCCTCGCCCGTCGGCCCGCTCGTCCCTGTCGGCTCCACGACCGCCCCTTCCCAGGACAGCGCCTTCCAGCCGTCGGCCGGGGAGCCCTCCAGGATCACCACGCCGGTGTTGCCGAGGGGGCGGGACGCGGCGAAGGGGACGTCGACGTTGGCCGCGCGGGCCGCCGTCCACATCCGGATCGCGGCGCCGTGGCTGACCATGGCGACCGTGCCGACACCGCTCCCGGCGGCCTCCTCGATCACCGCGTCGTAGCGGCCCAGCGCCTCGGTGCCGGTCTCGCCGCCCGGCATGCGCAGCCCCGTGTCGCCGGCCGCCCACGCGAAGACGGTCCGCATGTACTCCTCGCCGGCCGCGGAGTGGCCGGGCAGCATCTCCAGGTCGCCGGCGGAGATCTCGCGGATGCCGTCGCGGACGATCGGTTCGAGGCCGAGGGCGGCGGCCAGTGGTGCGGCGGTGAGGCGGGTGCGGGTCAGGGTGGAGACGTAGAGCGCCTCGATGTCCTCGGCTGCGAGGGCCGCGGGAAGGGCCGCCGCCTGCCGCTCGCCGAGGGCGGTCAGACCGGGCCCCGGGACGGCGGTGTCGAGCAGGTAGGCGACGTTGGCCGGGGTCTGCCCGTGACGTATGAGGAGCAGGCGCATCCGGGATTTCCTCTCAGTTCTCACTCGACCGCACCGCGTAGGGGCAGGAAACAGCCGCTTCAGGGTAACCGGACCCGCATGAGCCCAGATGTCGACCTGACCGTCCCGAAGCCCGGCCGGCACGCCCTGCGCGACCGGCTGCTCCGCCTCGACTCCCGTCTGTTCGAGGTGGCCGCCGAGCGGAACTGGCCGTTCGCCGAGCCGGTACTCCCCCGGCTGAGCCGCAGCGCGAACCACGGCGTGCTGTGGTTCGCGACGGCCGCCGCGGTGGCCGCGTCCCGCACCCCCCGGGCCCGCCGGGCCGCCGTCCGCGGCCTGGCCTCGCTGACCTTGGCCTCGCTCACCATCAACACCCTCGGCAAGCGCTCCGTACGCCGCCCGCGGCCGCTCCTCGACCCGGTCCCGGTGGCCCGGCAGCTGAAGCGGCAGCCGATCACCACCTCGTTCCCGTCCGGGCATGCCGCGTCGGCGGCGGCCTTCGCCGCCGGGGTCGCCCTGGAGTCCCCGGGCTGGGGTGCGGTGGTGGCGCCGGTGGCGTTCTCCGTCGCCATGTCCCGGGTCTACACGGGCGTGCACTTCCCGAGCGACGTGCTCTCGGGCGCGGCGCTGGGTGCCGGTGCCGCGTTCGCCGTACGTGCCCTGGTGCCGACCCGGGCGCAGACCGGTCCGCCGCCCCGGCCGCGCGCGAAGGCCCCGGCGCTGCCCGACGGGGAGGGGCTCGTGGTGGTCGCCAACCGCGCGTCGGGCAGTGCCGACCGGGTGCGGGCGCTGCACGACGAGCTGCCCGGGGCCGAGCTGGTGGAGTGCGAGCCCGACGAGGTGAAGGCCGAGCTGGAGAAGGCGGCGCTGCGGGCCCGGGTGCTCGGGGTGTGCGGTGGCGACGGCACGGTGAACGCGGCAGCCGCCACCGCCCTGCGCCATGGACTGCCGCTCGCGGTGCTGCCCGGCGGCACCCTCAACCACTTCGCCTACGACCTGAGCGTGGAGGACGGCCGGGGCCTCGCCCGGGCGGTGCGCGAGGGCGCGGCGGTGCGGGTGGACGTCGGCCGTTTCAGCTCCGGCGACCGGCAGGGCATCTTCCTGAACACGCTGAGCCTGGGTGTCTATCCGGAGCTGGTCCGGGAGCGGGAGCGGTGGGCGGGCCGGATCGGCAGCTGGCCCGCCGAGGTGCTGGCCGCGGTACGCGTGCTGCGCACGGACCGGCATCCGCTGAAGGTCGAAGTGCGCGGTGAGACGCACCCGTTGTGGCTGCTGTTCGTGGGCAACTGCCACTACCGCCGGATGGGTCTGGCGCCGGGCCGCCGTACCGACCTGGCGGACGGGCAGCTCGACGTGCGGGTGGTGCACGGCGGCCGGCATCCCGCGCTGCGGCTGCTGTCCGCCGCGCTCGCGGGCCCGCTCACCCGCTCCCCCGCGCATGCGGAGGCCCGGGTGAGCAGGCTCAGTCTGACGGGCGTCGCGCCCGGCACCCCGCTCGCCTACGACGGTGAAGTCGTCGACGTCACCGGCGGGATGACCGTCGAGAAGCTGCCGGAGGCGCTGACCGTGTACCGGCCGCTGCCCTGACTCCCAGCACACCTGATGTACCGTCAGTCCACATCGTAAAACGCGGGTCTCATCATTCGGCACACGGGCGTAGCGTTGCGGTGACCGCGGGACGGGGTCGTCCGGCCCCGTCCGCCGGTGTGACGCGAAGGGGTTGGGCCATGTCGAAGCCACAGGAGACCGCCGTCTACACGCACGGGCACCACGAGTCGGTGCTGCGTTCCCACACCTGGCGCACCGCCGCCAACTCGGCCGCCTACCTGCTCGGTTCACTGAAGCCGCACATGCGGATCCTGGACCTCGGCTGCGGCCCGGGGACCATCACCGCGGACCTGGCGGCCCTGGTCCCCGACGGCCGGGTCACCGGCGTCGACCGAGCACCGGACATCCTGGAGCAGGCCCGGGCGACCGCCGCCGGGCGCGGGCTGACGAACGTGGACTTCGCGGTGGCCGACGTGCACGCGCTGGACTACCCGGACGACACGTTCTGCGTGGTCCACGCCCACCAGGTGCTCCAGCACGTGGGCGACCCGGTACAGGCACTGCGCGAGATGCGCCGGGTCACCAGGCCGGGCGGCTTCATCGCCGTACGGGACTCGGACTACGCGGCGATGACCTGGTACCCGGCCGTGCCGGGGCTGGCGGACTGGCTGGCGCTCTACCGGCGGGTGGCGCGGGCCAACGGGGGCGAGCCGGACGCCGGGCGGCGGCTGAAATCCTGGGCCCTGGCGGCGGGGCTCACCGACATCACGGCCACCTCGGGCACCTGGACGTACAGCACGGCCGAGGAACGGCAGTGGTGGGGCGGGCTGTGGGCGGACCGCACCGTCGCCTCGTCCTATGCCGAGCGGGCCACCGAGGGCGGGCACGCGAGCGCGGAGGAACTGCGGGCGATCTCAGGGGCCTGGCGTCAGTGGGCACAGGAGGAGGACGGCTGGTTCGCCGTCCTGCACGGAGAGATCCTCTGCCGTAAGTGAGCCGGATCGCGCCGGCCGTGCTCGTGGTGGGGCGGCCCGGTCACTGGCGCGGCAGCAGCGGCCCCAGCGGCCCGAGGTCCAGGTTGAGGTCCTCGGGCCGCAGTCCGTAGCGGTCCCGCAGCTCGGCCATGCGGTCCTCCAGCAGCATCAGGGTGAGCCCGATCCGTTCCTCCTGCTGCTCGGTGAGGTCGCCCGTGTCGAAGCGGCGCAGCGCCTGCCGTTCCATCAGCTGGCGCAGCAACTCCACGACGGTCAGCACGAGCTTCACCAGGTCGCGCTCCACCGTGTCCGGGTCGAGGTCCATCCGGTTGCGGTGCTCGCTCACGTCGGCTCCCCCCAGGGTGCGGGCACTTGCGCGTTGACCGAGCTGATCAGCGCGTTCAGGTCGATGCGGACGAGGTCGACGTCCGCGATGCGCAGGGTGATGTCACCGGTGATGACGACCCCGCCGGCCAGCAGCCGGTCCAGCAGGTCCACCAGGGCGACCTCACGGCGTTCCACGACGGTCACCGCGCCTCCCCCTGCTCCTCCGGGCGCGCCACGGGCTCGGTGAAGGAATAGGCCGCCCAGGGTCCGGTGAGTTCCACCCGCATCCCCGGCGCCTCGTCCTTCGTACGGTCGACCAGTTCCACGAACTCCTCGGAATCCGCGCGCCGCACCAGATAGGCCGCGTTGAGCAGGTTCTGCCCGGGGACTCCGGAAAGCGAGGCGTTCTGCGGGGGGTGCAGCCGGGAGTCCTCGGCCGTGCGGGAAAGAAGCTCGTGCAGCCTGTGGGCGAATTCGTCGGCGGCCCGCCATCGCTCCTCGTGTTCGCGGGTGCGTGACCGTCGCTGCCGCAGGTAGTCACGTCCGCTGGCGGGGCGTCCGGCGGGCTCGGGAGCCCGCTCCTGCTCGGCGGGGTCGGCGTACAGCTTCACGCCCCACTCCACCCGGCCTTCGAGCCGGTCGAGGGTGTCCAGGAAGTCGGCCTCACGGGCCTCCATCATGGTCCGTACACCGCTGTCGTCGCGGAAGACCGTGGCGAGCCGCAGCGGAAGCGGGGTGGTGACCGTGGTGAGCGCGTCGATCACACCCTGGTGGGCGCGGGCGGTCGCGGCCAGCCAGTCCAGGTCCTCCAGATGGCCGCGCAGCGGCTCCTCGGCGAAGTCCCGCTCCGGGACCGTACTGACGACGGCCACCAGGTCGCGGTGCCTGAGCAGCCCCGGCGGGGTTCCGCCCACGCCGGTCAGCTGGGCCTGGAGGGCCGCCTCGAAGGGGCGGCAGACGGCGTAGACATAGCGGAGTCCGCCCTGTGCGGTCATCCGTCCTCCCTCTGGCGCTGCCCGCGTCCGGCCTCCAGCGCCTCCAGCGCCGCGAGCCGCTCCCGCAGCTCGTGGTTCTCCCTGGTGAGCTGGTCGCTCCGGGCGCGCGTCGACAGCTCCGGGTCGCGCTCCCACCAGTCGATTCCCATCTCCTTCGCCCGGTCGACGGAGGCGACGACCAGGCGGAGCTTGATGGTGAGCAGTTCGATGTCGAGCAGGTTGATCCTGATGTCGCCGGCGATGACGATGCCCTTGTCCAGGACGCGCTCCAGGATGTCGGCGAGGTTCGCACCACCGCCGCCGTCCCGCCCGTAGGACTCGGGCAGCCGGCCCGCCATCGTCATCGACGGCTCCCGGACTCGGCGTACTCGTCCTCGTCCTCGGATTCCTCCTCGGGTTCCTCCTCCTCGTCCTCCTCGTAGTCCCCGGCGTCCTCGTCGTCCTCGGCCTCGTACTCCTCAGGTCCCTCGGACCCGTCGGCCTCGTACTCCTCGGGCTCCTCGGTCTCCTCCTCATCGTCCTCCTCGGAGCCCTCGTCCGCCTCGTCGTACGGCTCCTCGCCCTCGTAGGACTCCTCTTCCTGCCCCTCCTCCTGGTCCTCGGCGTTCTCCTCCTCGGCCAGGGCGTCCTCGTGGCTGACGACGACCTCGCCGTCGCGGATCTCGCCGCGCCAGCCGTCGTCCACCTCGCCCTTCATGGAGATGTGGCGCGCGTAGTGCTTCAGGTCGAGCCGGGCGCGGCGGCCGGAGGCGCGCCAGATGTTGGCGGTCTTCTCGAAGAAGCCGCTGGGGTAGTACTCGATCACCAGCAGGATGCGGGTGAGGTTGTCGTCGAGCCGGTGGAAGGTCACGACGCCCTTGTGGGTGCCCTTGGCGCCCTCCGACGACCACTGGATGCGGTAGTCGGGGACCTGCTCCAGCGTCTTGCCCTTCCAGCTGCGGCTGGACCACCAGATCTTGCCCTGCCAGTCCGACGTGGTGTCGTCGGCGCGACCGGCGCTCTTGACGCCCTTGGCGAAGGTGCTGAAGTCCTGGTAGCGGGTCCACTGGTCGTAGGCGGTGCGCACCGGGACACCTACGTCGACGGATTCGATGATGACGGTCGGCTTCTGCCCCGAGCCCTTGCCCTTCCCCTTGCCCTTGCCGCCCCCCAGGTTCTTCACCTTGTCCATGACGGTGTCCTTGGCGTGGGAGAGGCCCAGCTCCACTGCGGAGCGCACCGGGCCCTTGCCCTCGGCGACCTTGCGGCCGGCGTCGAGGGCGAGTTTGCCGAAGCCAGGGCTGTTGCCCTCGGCGATGTCGTTGAGCTTGCCCGTGGCCTCGCCGAGCTTGGTCCCCGCGCCCACCAGCAGGCGCTGGGCCTGGGCGGCGAGGTACTCCTGGAGTTCCGCCTTCAGGCGGTCGGCGGCCTCGGAGCGGGCCGCGTTGCCGATCGGTCCGGTGTTCACCGGTCACCGCCTCCCTTCGGCCGGGCCCGGCCGGCCGTCTTCTTGGCGGCGGCCCGGCCCTGTGCGGCCTTCTTGGCCGGAGCCTTCTTCGCGGCGGCCTTCTTGGCCGGAGCCTTCTTGGCGGGGGCCTTCTTGGCCGCGGCCTTCTTCGCCGTCCGCTCGGCGTGCGGCCCGTCCCGGCCGTCCTCGGCCCGGTCGCGCCCGTCACGCCCCTCGTCGTCCTCCGCCTCGTCGCCGTTGTCCGCGTTCTCGGCGTTCTCGGCGTCCTCGTCGGCGTCGGCCTCCTCGTCGTCCCGACCGCCGAGACCGAGGTCACCGGAGTCCGGTACGACGCCGGCCAGCTGGTCGCGCACCTCGGCGGTACGGCCGTGCAGCCGGTCGGCGAGGGAACCCAGCTGGCGTTCGACCATGGCGCCGGAGGCGGCCTTGCCGACTCCGCGCAGGTCCTGGCGCAACTGGTCGCCGATCTCCTTGAACTGCGGGTTGTCACGCAGTTGCTGGTTGGCGAGGTCCAGCAGTGCCTTCGGACCCAGGTTCAGCCGTTTGCCCGCCACCAGCGAGCCCACAGCGAGGGCCATTTTGAGCTTCTTGGTGCGGCCCAGGAGATATCCGGCCCCGATCGCGAGGCCCAGTCCCATGCGATTCATATATGCGTCCCATTGCCGTGCCCCGCGTCGTTGCGCAGGGCGGTCTCCAGCCGGTCGAGGAGTTCGTCCTCGGCCCGGTCGAACTCCTCCTCGTCGATCTCGCCGGCTTCCAGCCGCTCTTCCAGACGGGCCAGCTCGGCCCGGACGGTGGCGGGGTCGTAGTAGATCCGCTCCGCCTCGTGCACGACCTGCTCGACGACCCAGGCGCTGCCGCGCACGGGCGCGAACGGCAGTAGCAGCAGCTCCTTGATCAGTCCCATGAGCCTTACTCCTGACCGCCCTCCGCGCCGCCGGCGATGGTGCCCGCGGGCTCGGAGGGCCCGGGTTCGACAAAGCTGTACGGCGGCAGCGGGCCGTTGACCCGCACGTCGAGGTGCGGGTGGCTCTTGCGCAGCTGGTCGACCTGGGCGAGGAACTTCTCGGCCTCGGCCCGGTCCACCAGGAACGACAGGTTGGTGAGCCAGCCGGTCGACTCCGGGCCCACGCTCACGGCCGCGGCCTCCGGCTCCAGTGCCTGCTGCACCTCCACCGCGTCCTCGGCCTCCCGGGCCTGGACGGCGGCCGCCACCATCTCGCCGAGCTGCAGCCGGCTCTCGTAGCTGCCGCCGCCGGACCTGCGGTTGGACTCGGCCAGGGCGCGGAGTTCCGCGTTCTCGGACATCACGCGATGCAGCACGGCGTCCTCGATGTGGCTGGCCTTGATGTTGTACTCGACCCTGCCGTCGAGGGTGCGCAGCCGTTCCAGATAGTGGTCGGCGCGTTCGGCGAGCACTCCGGCGACGGTCTCGTCGTCGGGGGCCACGCTGCCGAACCGCATCGGCAGCACACAGCCGCCGCCCCCCGCCTCCGCCAGCACGTTCTGGTGGGCGAGGAGGTCCCGGCGCTTGGGCCGCAGCCCTTCGGGGGCCTCGCTGACCACCGCGGACAGCTCACCCTCGGTGATCACCCGCACCTGGCAGGGCGGGTCGCCCACCCCGCCCATGCCCTCCGGCAGGGAGGGGTGCCCGGCGGCCGTGATGCCGTATACGTACGTACTCACTCCTGCTCCTCCCTCTCCTTGCGGCGGGACGTGGTCGACTTACGCGCACGGGGCCTGGACTCGGTCTCGCCCGAGTGCTCGTCGCGGGCCTGCTGGAAGGCGTCGGAGATGGTCTGGGCGGCGCCGGACAGCGCGCCCTTCGACTTCCCGCGGGCGCCGGACTCGGTGACCTCACCGACGATCTCGGGAAGGCCCGGGCTCTTGTTGGGGCCCGACTCCAGGTCGAGCCGGTTGCAGGCCTCGGCGAAGCGCAGGTAGGTGTCGACGCTGGCGACGACGACGCGTACGTCGATCTTCAGGATTTCGATGCCGACGAGAGAGACCCGCACGAACGCGTCGATGACCAGTCCTCGGTCGAGGACGAGTTCGAGCACGTCGTAGAGGCCGCTGGAGCCGCCTCCGCCGGTCTGTTGTGCGGGTACTACGGTCATACCTGTCCGACCTCCTTGTCGTGAGAACGCTCCGCGGGCGGGCGGCCTAGCGGCCGCCGGACCTGTGTGCGGTGTCGGCACGTCCGCGCTCGTAGCGGCGGACCCGCCGGTATCCGGTGAGCTGCCCCTGCGGGTCGAGTTCGACCTGGTAGCTCGCCATCAGGCTCATCGTGTCCGGCACCCTGGGGAGTTCGAGCACCTCGACCTCCAACGCCCAGCCGTCCTCCGTCTGTTCGAAGGAGGACACCGACTCGGCGGCCATGCCGGTGAGTTCGGCGAGCTGGGCGCGTGCCTGGCGCAGTACGTCCATGGGACCGGGCCGGTCCTTCGCGGGCGCGTCGGGTTCGTCGTCGCGGTTGCGTTCCTGGCGTGAATTGTGTGTCTGAGACGTGTCGTGTGTGTTCGTCATGGCCACCTCTTGGTTCGAGTGGCCTCAGGTACCCCGATCAAACCTTCACATTCGGCCGGACACTTTGCGCGGTCGGACGGCTTCCCTGCGTAGCGCCTCCAGCCTTCGCCGGGCCGGACCGAGCGCCCGGCCACGGCCGGACAACCCGGCCCAGGGTCTGGTGCGGGCCTGGTCGACGGCGTCGGCGATCGTCCACCGGCGGGCGTCGACGGCGGGGTCGGCGAGCTGGTCCCAGCTGACGGGTACGGCGACGGGCGCGCCGGGCCTGGCCCGCACCGTGTAGGGGGCCACCGCGGTCTGCGCGTAGGCGTTGCGTCCCATGTCCAGGAAGAGCCGGTCGCCCCGGTCGTCCTTGCGGACGGCGGTGGTGAGCCGGTCGGGGTGCTCGGCGGCGAGCAGCTCGGCGAGGTCGTGGGCGAACGCACGGACCTCGTCGAAGTGGTGCCTGCCGTTCAGCGGTACCACGAGGTGGACGCCGCGGGAGCCGGTGGTCATGGGTGCCGACGGCAGCCCGAGCCGGTCCAGCAGCTCACCCGCCCAGCCGGCGGCCTGGCGGACCGCGGCGAAGTCGTCGCCGGGCGGGTCCAGGTCCAGGACCAGCCGGTCGGGGCGGTCGGGGTGCTCGGCGCGGGAGAGCCAGCGGTGCAGGGTGATGCAGGCCTGGTCGGCGAGGTGGACGAGGGTGGCGGTGTCGCCGCAGACCACGTGGGTCACGGTGCCGCCCTCCTTGGCGACCGTGGCCCGCTCGATCCAGTCCGGGTAGTGGTCCGGGGTGTTCTTCTGCATGAACCGGGGGCCGCCCAGGCCGTCCGGGTACCGCTCCAGCATCAGCGGGCGGCCGCGCAGCTGGGGCAGCATATGGGGCGCGACGGACCGGTAGTAGTCGACGAGGTCGGCCTTGGTGTACTCCTTCGCCCCGCCCCCGCCCCCGTCGCCGTCGCCGCCGGGGAAGAGGACCTTGTCCGGCCGGTGCAGTTCCACCGTGCGGCGGCCGGCCCGTACCGGCCGCGTTGCGCCGTCGGTCACCGCACGACCGCCTCCTCCACCAGCAGCCGGCCGGCGGCCGCGATCGCCTCGGCGTCGATGCCGGCGGCGTGCAGCTGCTGGTCGGGGGCGGCCGACCCCGGCATGGTCCGTACGGCGAGCCTGACCAGGCGCGGTACCGGCCTGCCGTCCGTGAAGGCCTCCGCGACCGCGTCGCCGAGGCCGCCCTCCTCATGGTGGTCCTCGACGGTGAGCAGGCAGCCGGTCTCCTCGGCGGCCCGGTGCAGTGTCTGCCGGTCGACGGGCTTGACCGAATACAGGTCGACCACCCGGATCCGGATGCCGTCCTCGGCCAGCGCGTCGGCGGCCTTCAGCGCCTCGTGCAGGGTGACCCCGGCGGCGACGACCGTCAGCCGGTCCTCGTCCGAGGAGCGCAGCACCTTGCTGCCGCCGACCGGGAAGTCCTCGTCCGGGCCGTAGATCACCGGGCTCGCGCCGCGGGAGGTGCGCAGGTAGCGGATGCCGTCGAGGCCGGCCATGGTGGCGACCAGCTTGGCGGTCTGGTTGGCGTCGCACGGGTAGAGCACGGTCGAGCCGTAGACCGAGCGGAACATCGCCAGGTCCTCGAGGCCCATCTGCGAGGGCCCGTCCTGCCCGATCGCCGCGCCCGCGTGCGAGCCGACCAGGTTGATGCCGCTGCCGCTGATCGAGGCCATCCGCACGAAGTCGTGGGCACGGGTGAGGAAGGCCGCGAAGGTCGAGGCGTACGGCACCCAGCCGCGCGTCGCCATGCCGACGGCGCCCGCCACCAGTTGCTGCTCGGCGATGTAGAACTCGAAGTAGCGGTCGGGGTGTTCCTTGCCGAAGAGTTCGGTACGGGTGGAGTCGCCGACCTCGCCGTCCAGTGCGACGACGTCGGCGCGCGCGGTGCCGAGCGCGACCAGCGCCTTGCCGAAGGCGTCGCGGGTGGGGACCTCGTCCCCCTTGTCGTAGCGCGGGAGTTCGAGCGGGCCGGTGGGCACGGAGTGCAGCGCCCGGGCCGCCGCCGGCTCGTGCACGTGGACCCGCAGGTCCCGGACTCCGCCGAGTTCGGCGACGGCCTCCTCGGCGTCGGGCACCGGCTTGCCGTGCATGCCCTCGCGGTCCTCCACGGCCTTGACGCCCCGGCCCTTGCGGGTGCGGGCGAGGATGGCGGTGGGCTGTCCGGCGGTGGACGCGGCCTCGCCGCAGGCACGGTCGACGGCGTCCACGTCGTGGCCGTCGATCTCCACGGTGTGCCAGCCGAACGCCTGGAAGCGGCGGGCGTAGGCGTCGAGGTCGTGGCCGTGCCGGGTGGGGCCGCGCTGGCCGAGCCGGTTGACGTCCACGATCACGGTGAGGTTGTCGAGGTGCTCGTACCCGGCGTGCTCGGCGGCCTCCCACACGGAGCCCTCCGCCAGCTCGCTGTCCCCGCACAGCACCCAGACCCGGTAGCGGCCGTGCTCCAGCCGCTTCCCGGACAGGGCGATGCCGACGCCCACCGGCAGGCCCTGGCCGAGCGAGCCGGTGGCGGTCTCGACCCACGGCAGCCGGCGCGGGGTGGGATGCCCCTCCAGGTGGCTGCCGAGCTTGCGGAAGGTGAGCAGTTCGGCGTCGTCGATGGCGCCGGCCGCCTTGTACGCGGCGTAGAGCAGGGGCGAGGCGTGGCCCTTGGACAGGATGAAGCGGTCGTTGCCGGGATGGCTGGGCCGGTCGAAGTCGTAGCGCAGATGACGGGCGAGCAGGACCGCCATCACGTCGGCGGCGGACATCGACGAGGTCGGATGCCCGGACTCGGCCGCGGCGGCCGCACGCACGCTGTCCACCCGCAACTGCTGTGCGAGTTCTACGAGTTCGGCGGTGTTCATGGGGCTCCTTCCGGGAAGTCTCACGGTTGCGCGGTGTGGTCACGGAGGGGTCGCAGGCCTGCCGCACGCACACGGGCGGCGCGTACCCGTGCCGGTGGCCACGCTCCGGAGCGGACCGGCCACGGTGCGCCTCCGAGGGGGCGACGGGCACCTCCCACGTAACCGTAGGCGGGCGCGCCGGACGCCGCCCGCCGAAGGCGTCCCGTCCGGGACGCGTCGGGTGCGGCTCGCGCGGCGCCACCTCTGTGGGGGTGGACCGGCTCAGGTCCGGTGGCGCGGCGTGATCGGGTTCATGTCGTTCGTGGCGTCAGGGGCGGGGGTGGCCGGCGGGGTGGGCGGCATCGGCGGGTACGGGACGCCGAGTCCGTTCGGCGGCCCGGCGGGGGCCATGCCGTCGGCCGCCGCGTGCGGGGCGTGCGGCCGCTTCGGGCGGCCCGCCTCCCTCAGCAGGCAGGCGACCGCACCGAGGAGCACCGCGGTGATCAGCGCCGCGGCCCAGCCGGGCAGCACGATCGCCAGCGCCAGCCCCACGGCCAGCGAGACCGCGGCCCCCGCGTACAGGGCGGCCGCGCCCGAAGCGGCGTACATGGCCGCCGTGCGCCGCCGCTTGCGGCCCTGCTCGCGCAGTTCGTCGCGTACGGTCTCGCGGGCGACCTGCGCCCCTTGTCGATGAGCGCCTCGATCAGCCCTTCAGCGTCGAGGTCGAAGGCCCGGCGGTCCTCCGTCCCG
>NZ_JBEYFC010000079.1:0-25573 GCF_040634175.1 Streptomyces sp. NPDC007162 | reverse complement strand
GACTTGAAGTCCTTGACCATGGTGTAGACGCCCTGGGTCTTGGCGTCGGACCAGTTCTCGATGTTGTAGTCGTTGTAGCAGAGCTTGGCCGCCGGATCGGCCGTCCGCGCGGTGCGGAACGCCTCCTCGATGAAGCCGTTGCCCAGCACGTCCTGGAAGACCGAGCTGCGGTGCCGGCCGCTGCCGCCGTCGGCGAACGCCTCGTTGACCACGTCCCAGGCGTAGATCTTGCCCTTGTAGTGGGTCATCTCCCGGGTGATGTGGTTGTCCATCACACTGCGCAGGGTGTTGGCGTCGGTGATGGACCTGACCCAGCCGGGCAGTTGTGAGTGCCAGACCAGGGTGTGCCCGCGCATGCGCTGGCCGTGCGCGGTGGCGTGGCCCACGATCGAGTCGGCCGGGCCGAAGTTGAAGTTGCCGCGGGACGGTTCGACGGTGTCCCACTTCATCTCGTTCTCCGGGGTGATCATGTTGAACTCCCGGTCGAGCAGGGTGGAGTACGTCGAGTCGCCGAGCCTGCCCGAGGACACCGCCGTGCCGAAGTAGCGGCCGCTGCCGGACGCCGCGGCGGCGAGCACGGTCGGCGTGCCGGCGTTCGGCGTGCGTGCGGCCTGGGCGACCAGCGGTACGGCGGCTCCCGCGGCGGCGAGGACCACGGCGGCGGCGAGCACGCGGCGGGTGGCCGGCCGGCGGCGATGAGAGCGGTTCTGATCTGACAACGGCATGTCCTTCTGGCACAGCGGGCCCTGATCCGGACCCGGTTACCTGCCAGTTGCCGCCACGCACACGAACGTTGCCGCGATCGAGGAGGATTTTCACGGCCGCCGTCACGGTCCCCACCCGGTGCCACGGCGGCCCGCCTGCGTTCACCGGGTCGGGACGAACCCTCCCCGGACCGACGCGGAGCCGCCCGGACCCTGCCCGTCGACGCGGTAGCCGTCGCCCGCGGTACTGCGGACACCGGTGCCGTTGTTGAACTGCGCGGCGAACTCATGGCTCCCGGCCGGCACGGTCAGGCCCGGCTTGAGGACCCAGCGGTAGACCAGCGTGCCGCCGGCCTCCTGGACGGTGACGGTGAAGTCACCGCTCGGCAGGGTCTGCCAGGTGCCGGTGTTCTTCACCCCGCCGGTCTGCACGATCCGCATCTCGATCGTGAGCGAGGTGAGCGGCTGGGTCGTCTTGAGGGCGAGGTTGCTCTGCGTCCAGTAGACGGTACTGGCCGGGTCCACCGAGCCGGCCGACCACAGCGCCCCGTTCCGGCTCTCGTCGGCGGTCGGCGAGGGACTGGTGGCCGCCGGAGTCGGGCGCGCGCTGCCCGGGGTGGTGGCCGGGGGCGGCGCGACGGGGGTGGGGCGGGCCGAGGTCGGGTGCGGGGAGCCGGCGGTCGGGGACGGGGTGGCAGGCGTGGTGACGGTGGCCGACGGCGACGAGTGGGCGACGATGGCGGCGACGGCGAGGCCGCCGGTCGCCAGGATGCCGGTGGCGGCGAGCCCGGCGAGCGCGATCCTGATCCCGGACCTCGCGAACGGCCGCGCGCGGTGACGGACGGGGGGGCCGGCCATGCCGCGTTCCACCCGGGCCAGCATCCTGGCACGGTCGGGCCGGTGAGCCTCGGCGGCCTCGCGCAGCCGGCGGTCGATCTCCTCGTTCACCGGTTCCTCCTCCCTGCCACCAGGTCCCCGCCCGCGCGTGCGCCGAGTAGCCTTTCCAGCTCGGCCATTCCCTTCGAGGTCTGGCTCTTCACCGTACCGACCGAGATGCCGAGCGCCGCCGCCGTGTCCTTCTCCGACAGGTCGAAGGCGTGCCGCAGCACCACGCAGGCGCGCTTGCGGAACGGCAGCCGGGCGAGCGCCGCGCGGACGTCCAGCACGGCCGCCGTGTCCGGCCCCTCCACCTTCTCGGGGCTGCGGGACCAGAAGAGGGCGATCCGGCGTCGCTCGCGCACCGCGCTGCGGATCCGTCCGCGCGCCAGGTTGGCCACCACACCGCGGGCGTAGGCGAGCGGGTGGTCGGCCTGCCGCAACCGGTCCCAGCGCTGCCACAGGGCGACCAGGGCATCCGCCGCGAGGTCGTCCGCCGCGTCGGTCTCGCCGGTCAGCAGGTGTGCCAGACGGGCGAGTTCGGCATAGTGGCGTTCGAAGAATTCGTGGAACTCCGCGGACGCGTCATCGAGGACCATCCCCCGGTCGCCCTCTCCTGGCAATGAAGTGCGCGTTGATTGCGCTTTCAACAACGGGGAGCGCAGCCTAACAGTGCCCGGCCCGGGATTCGAACAGCGGTCGCGCTCGGTTGCGGGGCGGTGAAGGCCGACCGGCGGGCTGGTCAAGGCCGGGCGAACCGGACGCCGGTCGGCTGCGCGACGTCCGGCCGCACGGCGGTGCCGTCGACGGCCAGCCGCTCCCCGTGGATGTCGGTGATCCTGGCACCGGCTCCGCTCCCCGAGGGAATGCCCGGGACCAGTCCGCGCCTGCGCCACGGTTGCGGCGCGTGCTTCGTTTTCCTCATGCCCGTCCATCCGGTAGTTCGACTCGGCCTTCCGGCTCCCAGTTGCCGCAGAGGACGAGAAGGTTGCCGCCCCGACGCTGTTTTCAGAACTTCTCCGGGTTTCTGAGATCCCGGTGGCCGGCCACCGGTCTTCACGTCCGTAAGGAACACCAGCACTTCAGGAAGCACCCCGACTCGATGAAGCGATCTTGGCACCTTGTCCTGGCGTCGGCTCTCCTCGCGGGAGCCGTCACACCGGTGGTTGCGGTGGGCAGCGCGGTCGCCGCGGACGGCGACATCACCTCGGCCGTCCTGGCGAACCGTGATGTCGTCCTGACCGGCGACGCGGTCGTGCGCGTCCCGCAGGGAACCCACACGTACACCGGCGTGATCAGCGGTGAAGGAGCCCTTCGCGTGTCCGGCACCGGCACGCTGGTCCTCGCCAGGGACAGCACCTTCACCCTGCCGCACTCCCGGCAGCACCAGAGGGTCCGGATCCCGGGCGGCAACCACCCGTACGTCACGGTCGGCAGTCCCGACGAGCCCGCGGTCACCGTGGACGCGGGGGCGACCCTCCAGTACGGCACCGGCGGTACGACCGGCCTGATCGGGTCCTTCCCGTACAACACGCCCGGTTACCAGCAGAACCAGGACAACATCCGGGTGGACGGCACACTGCGGCTGTCGCTGACCCGGCTGTTCAACCTGGGCGTCATCAGCGGCTCCGGCCTGGTCACCCAGCCCCGGAACATGTGGGGAACGCTCCAGATCTGTGGCACCAACCCGTTCTCCGGCATCTTCGACAACGGCACGGGCGTCAACTTCGCGAGCACCACCTGTGCCGCCGACCTGCCGGGCGCCCGCTCCGTCGTCAACCGCGGTTCATGGATCATCGACACCCCGCTCGACCACACTGTCGTACAGCGGCAGAACTTCTACAGCCACGAGTACGGCAACGACGTCAACGTGCACTCCCGCCCGGGCAGCAAGGTGATCCTCACCGGCGTCTACAGCTGGAGTGACAGCGGCGACGGGGCGGCGCCGTCGCTGAGCGACCCCGGACTGAACTGGCGGCCCGTGGCCCACCAACTGAACAAGCGCGGCACCAACATCGAGGGCGCCGACGTCCAGTGGGGCGACGGGACCACGCACCAGATCTTCATGCCCGGCACGGCACAGACGGTCTACATCAACCTGCACGCCAGACGGCAGCGCTCCCGGCTCACCTTCGACTACAACGGACCGGTGACCCTGGGCGCGCCCATCGGCGGCGGCATGTACCACGACACCCTCGGCGCCCTCGGCGCCGGGGACGTCGTCATCGCCGGCACCAGCGGCAACGACGTGACCTTCGCAGCAGCGCAGTACTACGACGGATCCACCACCATCGACAGGAACGCGACCCTCCGTCTCGGCTCCGGGACCGCGGGCGGCGACGGGAGCCTCCACACCGGCGGAGCCCTCGACAAAGTGATCGACAACGGTTCACTCGTGCTCCGCAACACCAGGACACCCACCGTCCTCCCGGCGGTGACCGGTGCCGGATCGGTGACGCAGAGCGGAGCCGCCGCCACCACCGTCACCAGCGCCGCCCACACCGGCGCCACCACCGTGGCCAAAGGCAGCCTGATCGTCTCCGGGACCTCTCTGCGGACGTCCAGCGCGGTCGCTCTGACCGGTTCCTCGGCCGTCCTGGACCTCAGCAGGGCACGCGACACGACCCTGCGCAGGCTGCGGGTCGTCACCGGCGCGAAGATCCTTCTGCCGCGGAACTCCCCTGAACTGACCGTCGGTTCGACGACCGCGACAGTCTTCGGTAAGGGTCTCGCCATCGGCGGGGCGCGCTTCTCCGTCAGCCGGGCCGGCGCCCACACCGTGCTCACCGCTCTTCCGTCCACCAGGACCGCGCACCCGTCCGCCGCCGCGAGCGGACCGGCACCCTCCCCCGCCCGGACCGGCCGAGCGGCCACGCCCCTGGACTCCTCCACCGGCACCATGGCGGACACCGGCAGCCACTTCGGTGCTCTGTGGGCCGGCACAGGACTGGTGGCCGTCGTTCTCGCCGGCGTCGCCGCGGTCTTCGTCCTCGTGCGCGGCCGCTCGCGTCCGCGCACGTCCCCGCGTCACTCCCGCTGATTCCCGGCGGCCACGGATCCACCGGCCCGCCCATGGCTGACGGCGCTCACCCCTTACGATGACTTCGCTGCCACGGTGTGTGCGACACCGACCGCGATGGCCCGAGGGCCCCCGCAACCCGGCTCGGTCGGCGCGAGCGGGGCCTCGTACCCGCGTCAGGTCGAAGGGAGACCCGATGCCAAGGCATGCCGCGCCCGCGGCCGACGTGATAGCCGCGGCTCGGGCCGGCGATCGCGGTGCCCTGGAAGAGCTCGGCTCCCGGACGCTTCCGCTGGTCTACAGCGTCGCGGCGCGTGCGCACCCGTACCGCGACGACGTCGACGACATCGTCCAGGAGACGATGATGCGCATCCTGCGCGGCATCGGGGGACTGGAGCGCCCGGAGGCGTTCCGGTCCTGGGTGATCACCATCACCGTGAACGAGGTCCGCGACCAGATCCGCAGGCGCGGCAGGAGGGAGACGACGGGAGCGGCGTTCGACGCGGCCGAGCACCGGCCCGACCCGGCCGCCGACTTCGCCGAGGGGGTCATCCTCGACCTGCGGCTGTCCGGGCAGCGTGAGGAGTCCGTGCGCGCGACCCGTTGGCTCGACGAGGACGACCGGGAACTGCTGTCGCTGTGGTGGCTGGAGACGGCCGGCCGGCTCGCCCGGGCCGAGCTCGCCTCCGCTCTGGACATGACCGGCCATCAAGCGGCTGTACGGGTGCAACGCATGAAGGAGCGCCTGCACACCTCCCGCGTCATCGTCCGAGCCCTCGCGGCCAGGCCCGCATGCGGGGAACTGACCCGGCTCACCCTGGACTGGAACGGGGCCCCCAGCGGCCTGTGGCGCAAACGCCTCGGCCGCCATGTGCGGCAGTGCCCACGGTGCGTGCGCCACGAGGAAGGCCTGCTGGCCCCGGAAGGCCTGCTGGCGTCCCTGGCCCTCCTGCCCGTGCCGGCGGCACTGCTTGCCTGGCGCCCGTGGCTGTCCGCGGGAACGCACGCGGCGGCGGCCGGCCACGCCGGCACCACGGCCGCTTCAGGCAGCGGGGGTTCCGCGACGGCAGGGACCGCAGGGACGAGCCTCACCGCGAAGGCCGTGGTGGCGGCGAGTGCGCTGCTCGCCGTGGGCGGTGGCGTGCTCGGGTACGCGGCCCCGTGGTCCAGCCCGTCGGCGCGTCCGGCCACCGCCCCGACGGCTTCCGGCCCGGCACCCGCGCCCCCGCTCACCGCATCCGCATCCGCATCCGCATCACCGTCACGGCCGACACCGGTACGGGACTCGGCCGCCTCGCGTCCCTCGCCCCGGCCGCGGTACGGGTCCGTGGTCGACACCGTGGACAGCGCGCCACCGCCGGACCGGCCGCCCGCCGCACTGCCCCACCGCCCGCAGACCGCGGTGGCGATGACGGGGCTCAAGAGACACCTGGACGGCTACCAGCTCGTCCACCGCGGGGACACGGTGGTACTGCGCGGTAAGGGCTATTTCACCGTCCACTGGGACGTGATGTACGGGCTGCGCCCCGGGCTGCTGACCATGCCCTCGTGGACCGGGCTGCGAGGAGAACTGTTCCACGTGGCCTCGGGCGGCGGCCACCGCATGGACGACCGTCAGCCGGGCGCGACCGCCGACGGCACCTGGATGGGCAACCGGCAGCAAGGACTGATCACCCTGCCGCCGGGAGCCCAGCAGATGTGGCAGAACGAGTACTACTACCTCGACGGCAGCGTCACACTCCACCTCAACGAAACCCAGGCCGACTACAACCTCGACGTCCTGCCCTCCTCCTGGCAGGAGACAGCCGACGACATCGCCGGTCCCCCGGCCCCGCACTCCGCCGACCGCGAACGGTACGGACTCGTGCGCGACACCGGCCGCGACGACGCCCCCGTACCGCAGTACACCACCCGCTCCACGCCGACCGACGCGGGCACCGTGCCCCAGCGCTCCGTCGTGTGAAGGTGCGGCGCCGGACCGGCTACTTGACGGAGCCCGCGGTCAGGCCCTTGCGCCAGAACCGCTGGAGGCTGATGAAGGCGACGAGCAGGGGGACCAGCGACAGGGCCGCACCGGTGATCGACAGCAGCGGCGGCACGCCGTTGGCGAACTCCGCGCGCCACTGCACCAGGCCCACCGTGACGGGCTGTCGTGAGGGGGTGTTGAGCATGAGCGAGGGCAGCAGGTAGTTGTTCCAGATGCCGACGAACTGGAACAGGAAGACGGTCACCAGTGCCGGGGCCATCAGCGGCAGGGCGATCCCGAAGAAGGTGCGCTGTTCGCCTGCCCCGTCGAGCCGTGCGGCCTCCAGCAGTTCGTCCGGGATGGACGCCGCGGCGAAGATCCGGCACAGGTAGACGCCGAACGGGCTGACACAGCTGGGCAGCAGCACCGACCAGTAGGAGTTGGTGAGGTCGAGCTTGGCCATGAGCAGGAACAACGGCAGGGCGAACATCGGCGCCGGAATGAGAACCGAGGCGAGGATGACGTTGAACACACTTTCCCGGCCGCGGAAGCTGTACTTGGACAGTGCGTAGCCGGCCATCGCGGACAGCAGGGTGCTGACGGTCGCTCCGACGAAGCTGTACAGCGCGCTGTTGGCGAGCCAGGTGGAGAATATGCCGCCCTCGAAGCTGAACACGGCCTTGACGTTGGCGACCAGGTCGAAATGGGAGAACCACAGCGGCGCACCGGTGTAGAGGTAGCCCGAGCCCTTGGTCGCGGAGACGAACAGCCACCACAGCGGGATCAGCGTGTACAGGGCCATCAGGCCCAGCACGCCGTTGACGGCGACCTTGCTCGCGATGTCGGTGCCGCGGCGGGCCGGTCGGGTCGGTCGGCCGGCGTGCGTCACGCTCATGCCATCGCTCCCTTGCGCTGGGTGTACTTGAGGAATCCGAACGAAAGGACGAGGGTCAGCAGCGCGAGCACGACGGACTCGGCGGCGGCCAGGTTCTGGTCGCCCAGGTCCATGCCCAGGGTCGTGTTCATGATCGGGGAGAACTTCGGCGAGACGCCCGGGACGCGCGCGCCGACCAGCACCGCCGGCTCGGTGTACAGCTGCGCCGTCCCGATGATGGAGAAGACCGTGGTCAGCACGAGCGCGGGACGCACCAGCGGGATCTTCACCGCCCACGCCAGGCGCCATCCGGTGCAGCCGTCGAGCGCGGCGGCCTCCATCACCTCGGCGGGGATGGTCTGCAGCGCGGAGTAGATGATCAGCATGTTGTAGCCGGTCCAGCCCCACGTGATCATGTTCCCGATCGAGACCGGGACCCACGGCGCCGACAGGAAGTCGGCGTGGACGCCGATGTGGGCCAGCGGTCCGGTGAACGGCGACATGTCCTTCGCCAGCAGGAAGGACCACATCACCGCGGCGATCGCACCCGGCAGCGCGTAGGGCACGAAGAACGCGAGCCGGAAGGTTCTGCGCAGCCGGGCCGAGCGGGAATCCAGCAGGAGAGCGAGCAGGAGGGCCAGGCCGAGCATCACCGGGACCTGGACGCAGCCCAGCAGCACGACCCGGACGATCGACGCGGTGAAGTCGTGGTTGCCGAAGGCGGCGGCGTAGTTGGACAGTCCCGCGAACTCCGTGGACTGAGTGCCGCCGAACAGCCCGGCGCGGTGGACGGTGAAGAAGCTCTGGTAGATCGCGTAGCAGATCGGCGCGACCATCATGGTCAGGAAGAGCACCGCGAACGGCGCCAGGAAACCCGACGCGGTCAACGCGGTACGGCGGCCGGCGCGCCGACGTCGACCGGATGGGGAGACGCGGGGGGTGACCGCGGGCACCGACCGCGGCGGTGACGCGGTGTCGGTGCTGCTGGGACTGCTCATGGAAACCTCGCTGGGCGGTTCGTCGTCAGGGAGCGGCTTCCCGCGGCACCGGTTACGGGCGTCCGCGGGAACCCTTCGGGGCGGCTGGGCAGCTGCTGCCTCAGCCGCCGGTCACCGACAGTCCGAGCTGCTTGATCGCCGCGACCGTCGAGGCCTGGACCTTGGTGACCGCGTCCGGCAGGCTGCCCTGGCCGACGGCACCGGTGAAGTCCGTCTCGACCTGCTGATAGGTCGGGCCGTTGGTCCAGGTGGTGGGGACCTGCGCGGCGGACGCCTTGTACAGGTCGCCGACCTTCTGGCCGCCGAAGAACGGGTCACCCCCCGTGAGCGACGCGTCGTCCTGCCCGGCCTTCGACGCCGGGTAGAGGCCGCCGTCGATGCCCGCCTTCACAGCCTGCGGGTCGCTGGACAGGAACGTGGCGAACTGCGTGGCTTCGCGGGGCGTCTTGCACCCGGTCATCACCGAGGTGGCCGAGCCGCCGCTGCTGGAACTCTTGCCGTCGCCGGCCTTCCAGGTCGGCATCGGGGCGACCCTCCACTTGCCGGCCTGGTCCTTCAGGTCCGACTTCAGGCCGCCGGCGGCCCAGGACGCGTTGACGAAGGTCAGCACCTTGCCGGCTTCGGAGGCCTTGTCGAACTGCGGGTCCCAGGCGTTGCCGGTCTTCGTCACCAGCCCCTTGTCCTTCAGGCCCTGCCAGTAGGCGGCGACCTGCCGCGTGCCGGGGTTGTCGATGCTGACGGTCCAGCTGTCACCCTGGGTCGCGTACCAGGACTGGCCGGTCTGCAGGCTGTAGGCCGCCAGGTCGTTGCCGTCGCCGGGCGGGGTGCCGAACTTCACGCTCGGATCGGCGGCGGCGACCTTCTCGGCGTCGGCCTTGTACTGGGCCCAGGTGGCCGGCGGCTTGGTGATGCCGTACTTGGCGAACAGGTCCTTGCGGTAGAAGAGGACCATCGGGCCGACGTCCACCGGGACTCCGTAGATCTTGCCGCCGATGCTGGAGGCCGAGACGGCCGACGGGACGTACTTGGCCATGTCGGCGCTCGCGTACTGCGTGATGTCCATGACCGTGTTCTTCACGAGCATCGACGGGATGGTCTGGTACTCGATCTGGGCCAGGCACGGGCCCTTGCCGGCGGTGATCGCGTTGCTGATCTGGGCGTAACCACCCTTGCCGCCCGACGGGATCTTCTTGAAGACGACCTTGCTGTCGGGGTGGGCCGCGTTCCACTGGTCGACGATCTTCTCGTAGGGGGCCCAGCCCCAGAACTCCATGCTCACCGGCCCGCTGTGGCTCCCTTCCGCGGCCGGACCGTTCCCCGAGGTGCTCTTGGTGCTGCTGCACGCGCCGAGGCCGGCCACGAGGAGCGCCGCGGTGGTGAGCGTCAGGAGTCTGCGCGTGCGTATGGTGGTGCTGTCCATGTGAGGAACCTTCTGTGACAGGGACGGACTTACTGGATGGCCGGTGGGCGGGCGGGCAAGGCCCGTCTACCGGCGGTGCCGAACTCCACGCCGAACGCGGTGCCCGGACCGTGGTGCGCGTGGTCGAGGTGCAGAGGGAGTCCGCCGTCGCGGACCAGGTCGTGCTGGTGGGCCGCGGCGGCACTCGATGACCGGGTCGCCGGTGATGAGCAGGGTGCCGTCCGGGGTGGTGGTCCTGGCCCGGCGGACCGGGTGGCGGTTGCCGTTCTCCTGCGGGCGGACCGCGGCGTGGGAGTCGCGGTCCGCCTCACCGGGACCGGGACCGGACCACTCGACGTCGGCGTCGGTGCCGGGCAGTGACATCGCGACACCCAGTCGGGGCAGCGGCACCGACCATGGGCCGTCGGGGGTGGCGAGGGTGTCCAGCCGGAGCCGGGCCCGGTCCGCATCCGGTGTGTCGCAGGCCGTCCAGCGGCAGACCACGCCGAGCCCGGAGGAGGACCCGGAGGCGGCCGGCCGGGCGGTGACCGTGCGTCGCGACGCGTCGGGCCCGACACCAGGGACGTCGTGGCGCATCCGGTGCAGCCCGGCGGTGAGCCAGGCCCCGGCCTGCGGCTCGCCGAAGGCGTTGAGCAGGTCGTTGTCGATCGGGGCCCGCCAGACGTCCGGCCTCGGACCGTCGAGCTCCAGCTCGCCGAGCCGTATCAGCACCCCGGTGCGGGCGCAGGCGTTGGGGTCGAGGTCTCTCATCAGCGGAGGTGCTTTCTGTCGGACTCGTGGCGGTGGCGGGAAGCCGGCCCGGCAGGACCGTGCCGTCGACGCATGGGGTGACGCACAGGCCGAGTGGTGCCAGTGCTGTCAGGTCGCCCTGGGCGGGGCGCTGCTGTCCCGGACGGTCAGGGTCGGGCGCAGTAGCGTGAAGACGTTGGTCGGCGGCCGGCCGGAGTCGACGGCGCGCAGCAGCAGCTCGACGGCCTGCTGGGCCATCTCCCGCTTCGGGACGGTGACCGTGGTCAGCGCCGGCTGGATCTGCCCGACCTGGGCGATGTCGTCGAAGCCGACGATGCTGACGTCGCCGGGGACCTGCCGCCCGGACCGGACCACCGCCTCGACGGCACCGACGGCCAGGATGTCGTGGGTGGCGAAGATCGCCGTCACATCCGGATCCGCCTCCAGCGCCGCACGGCCCGCGTCGAACCCGCCGACGGCGTCGTCCCTGGTGCAGGCGAACACCTTGTGGTCGTCGATGGCCAGCCCGTCGTCGGCGAACGCCCGGCGCAACCCGGCCACGCGCGGCGTGTGCGCGGGGAGATCGGCGATCACCGCGACGTTCCGGTGGCCGAGTTCCCTCAGGTAGCGCCCGGCCAGGAACCCGGCGTGCTCGTAGTCGATGGACACCACCGGCAGCGTGGTCGGCGGGTCTCCCTCCCAGGCGAACAGCGCGACCGGGAAGGCGGCCTCGACGAGCATCGGCAGCTGCTGTGCGACGCCGTTGTCACAGGCGACCAGCAGTGCGTCCACCGAGCGCGCGGCGAGGTTCTCCAGGTGGGCCCGGGTGTAGTCGGGATCGTCGCGCGTGGTGGCCAGCAGCAGGTTGTACCCGTGTCCGACCAGCACGTTCTCCACCTCCTCGACCACTTCCGAATAGAACGGGTTGGCCACCGAGGGCACGAACAGCCCCACGGTCGACGTGCTGCCGGTTCGCAGCGAGCGCGCCACCAGGTTCGGCTTGTAGCCGAGTTCCGCGATCGCCGTGTTCACCTTCGCCAGGGTCTCCGGCCGCACCTTCTTGCCGGACACCACGTTGGAGACGGTCTGCTTGGCGACACCCGCCCGAGCGGCCACCTCCGCCATCGTCACCACGAGTGCACCTCCAGAACATGTATCGATCCACGAAAGTGGCGTCAGCGTAGGGCGACTGTCGCAACAGAGCAAGGCTTCTTCAGAAGGTCGTGATCCAGCGGTTACCCGAGCGCGGCGAGAACGCGCACGTCAACCTCGGTTCGCAGGCGAAAGACGGCGAGAACCGTTGACGGCTCCGGAAATGCGGCATTAACATCCCGGCCACGCCGATCGCATGGATCGGTCAACGAGGTGAAACCGTGGCGGGCCACCGCTCGAATCACCACCCCACGACCCTCGGCGCACCGGCTTCGAGGCGTCGTGGTGGTCCTCTCGGTCGCGACAGCGCTGACGGCCGCACCCGGCCGCGGTACCGCGCATGCTCCGCGCTGTCTTCCAGCAGGCGGGGAGCGCCTGAACAGACCTGGAAAGGTCTCGTCCTGAGGAGAGACAGGCATGATCCGACCGGCCGGCGACGACGCCGACCCGACCCCCGCCCGGGCGCGACGCAGATCGCGCGTGAAGCGCGTCATCGCGGCCGCCGCGAGCGCCACCATCGCGACGGCGAGCCTCGTCCTCGCCGTCGCCGTCCCCGCACAGGCCGCCACCACCGTCCACACGTACGCAGCGACGGGCGTGGGGGGCGGTACGACGACGTCCCCGGACGTGGCGGCCACCAAGTACCAGGTGCAAGTCGCCGGCACACCCGTCCAGGCCGTCCAGTACACCGCGAACGGTCACAACTTCGACATCGCGCGCTTCGCGTCCGACTCCCGGACACCGACGATCACGGTCACGCTGCCCAGCACCACGATCAACACGGTGCACGTCTACCCGGAACGCTACTACCCGTCCAGCAGCGTCTCGGTGAGCGCGGACCAGCACACCCTGACGTTCCAGATGTCGGCCGCCGCCGGGTTGAACCAGGCGATCGTGATGGTCAACGGCGACTCCACCAACGCCGCGGGACAGCCCTACCTGGCGGTCGTCAACGACCCGCTGGAAGACCCGGCGCAGCGCCCGGACACCACGAGCGCGGCGGACGGTTCCGGCGTCAACCTGCAGACCGGTGTCCTCAACTTCCAGCAGTTCGCCGCGAAGTACCTCGCGGCGCACCCGAACAGCACGGCTCAGACGGCTCCCGCCGCGACGACGAGCTCCATGGCCGGCAAGACCGTCGACGGCACCGCCATCCCCGCCGGTCAGCAGAGCTCGGCCGGGACCCTGGTGAGCGCCAGCAGCACCAATGTGCGGTACCCGAATGTGCGCGTGATGGCCGCCGACGACCTCACGTTCGCCCTGAAGGCCGCCATCGACACCATCAAGGCCAACCCCACGGCGCTCAACACGCTCTACTTCCCGAACGGCACGTACACGTGGTCCGGTCTCCTGGTCAACGGTGTGGACGGCAGCAAGCTCAAGGGCGGCAAGCTGAAGATCTACACCGATGAAGGGGCCCTGCTGAAGAACCGCATCCAGGCGTACATGGAGGCGTTCGAGCCGGCGGTCGGGATCATCAACTCGAGCAACATCGAGATCGACGGCCGCGGCATGATCGACGGCCAGGGCGTGGCGAACTACCGCGCCGACTCGCACGACGCCTACCGCAGCGTGCACCAGGGCGGCGTCATGGTCATGCACTCGTCGGCCATCACGTTCAACGACACCTACCTGCGCAACGCGAAGCAGTGGAACTTCGAGACCCACACTGCCAGCAACGTGACGTTCAACAACATCAAGGCCCTCACCCCGTACAACCAGCCATGGATAGACGGGACGGACTTCGCGAGCGGCCAGGACATCACCGCCAACGGCGTCTTCACCCTCGGCAACGACGACGCGTTCGCCTCCGGCCACTACAACCCCAGCGACGGATTCACCCCGCTGGCCACCGGCGTGTGGGGCAACTTCGCGCTCGGCACCTCCACTCCCGACATCCAGGGCTACGTCAACGCGGTGGGCGCCCACGACACCGTCGCCGACATGCTCGGGTTCGACTCCTACCACTGGGACAAGGCAGACTCGAAGAACATCTCGGTCAGCAACACGCTGAACTGGTCCGTCGGTGCCGGCAACTCGATCCGCATCGGATGGAGTTCGTGGGGATACAAGCTCAACAACTACACGTTCGACAACTTCAACTCCGTGTCGGCGCCGGCCGGCGGCATCTTCACGCAGAACAGCCCCAAGCCGTACCCGCGTATCTCAAGCATCGTGATCAAGAACAGCTCGTTCGACACCTCCCGGTACACGTCGGGACCGATCAGGCTCAACGGCGGCGACGGATCGACCCAGACCATCACCGCCGACGACCAGGCGAACTACGGGCTCGCCCCCAACCCCGACGGTTCGGGCACCACGTACACGTACACGAAGACCCCGATCAGCACCTTCACACTCGACAACGTGTGGTTCTCGCAGCAGAAGACGAACAGCAGCCCGCTGAACGGCACCACGAACGTGACGCTGAACAACCTCAGCGTCGCGAACCAACCCGTCGAATACACCAGCCAGTTCCCGCTGGCGCCGAGCGGGATCGGCACGCTGGCCACCACCTACACGGACGCCAACGGCCAGCCGCAGAAGGTCAAGGCGGGCGCCCTCACCAGCGGCGACACCTGGGTGGGCGCATGGAGCGGCGACCAGACCAAGAACAACTCCTCGGACCTGACCCTCATCACCCGCAACACCGGCGTCGGCCTGATGGGCGAGCAGTACACCACAGGATCCGGAGACGGAAAGCTCTCCTACATCCAGTTCCCCCTCACCAGCCTCACCAGGGCACCGAGCCAGGCGACACTCCATCTCACCTACGTCGGCCACCGCTATTCGACGGTCCCGTCGACCGACACCGACCAACTCCTCGTACAACCCGTCACCGACACCACCTGCACCGGCGGCGGCACGTCCTGCCCGGTCTCCACGATGACCTGGCAGAACCGGCCGAGCTTCACCGCCACGACCTCCTCCGTCGCGAAGTCGGCCACCTTCAACCTCGGTTCGACCGTCGTCGCCGAGGGTGGCGGGACGCACCAGACCAACGCCGTCGACGGCCGTGACATCACCGTCGACATCACCTCCTTCGTCCAGAACGCCTACACGGCAGGTCAGTCCACGCTCCTGCTCGCCGTCTGCAACGCGGGGGGCACCAACCACGAGCTGCGCTTCGTCAGCTCCGAAGGCGCCATCGGCTCCGGGAAGCTCACCAACGGGACCGCCGAAATGGCGCCCGGGGTGACCGTGACCCCGTAGGCACTTGACGGCGCTCGAGGCCGGCCCGTCCCCCGGGGGACGGGCCGGCCTCAACCGTCCTTGGACGTTCGCAGTGACTCAGGTGGGCCTCGCAAGCACCGGTGCAGTACTGAGCCCTGGCGACGGCAGCCGCCGTGCCCTTCCTGCCGTCCCGCCGTCACCGGCGTACGGCAGTGCTCACGGAGTGTCGCTCAAGAGCGGGGACGGGCCGCCGCCGGGGGCCGGCAGGGCGGTGTGGACGTCCTTCCTCGACGTGCCCAGCTTGGTCAGTACGCGAGCCACGTGCTTCTCGACGGTGCGCGGGGACAGGAACAGGGCCTGGGCGATGTCCTGGTTGGTGGCGCCGCCGGCCAGCAGTCCGGCGACCTCCAGTTCCCGGGGCGACAGCTCGCTGCCGTAACCGCGTCGGCCACGGCGCCCCGGCGCCGTCACGCCGAGTTCCTGGAGGCGGTGCCGGCACCGGGCGGCGTCACCGACCGCACCGAGGTCGGTGTAGCCCTGCTCGGCCTCGGCCAGGAGCGTGGCCGCGTCCTGGGGCCGGGCACAGGTCAGGGCGTCACCCCGGTGTTCGGCGGCCCTGGCCACCTCGTAGGGCCTGCCGATCCCCTGCCATCCGCGCTGCGACTCGGCGAAGTGCTCGGCGGCCCCCACCGGCTCGGCGGCGCGGGACAGCAGTCCCCGGGACAGCGCCAACTCGGCCATGGCGGCGGGCGCGTCCCGGTCGCGCACACCGGACTCGACCTCCGCGACGAGGCGCTCGGCCGTCGTACGGTGCCCGCAGGCCAGCGCCGCCCGGACGGCGACCGGCACCAGGCCGAAGCTCCGGGTCCAGGAACCGAGCCCGCGCAAGGTCGACCAGGCCGGTTCGGCGGTCGCCCAGGCCGCCCGGGGGTCCTGCTGGGCGAGCCGGGCGGCCGTGAGGGCGGCGGCGGTGCTCGTGATGATGTCCGCCGAGGTGCCTCCGTACTCGTCGGCGGTGGTGAAGTGGTCGACGGCCCGGGACGGCCGGCCCTGGGCGAGGGCACGGTGCCCCCGGTACAGCAGCCGGTCGACCTCCAGCTGTCTCATGTCGGGGTGGGCGCCCACGAGGGCGGCGTACTCGACGTCCAGGTCGGCCCAGCGGCAGACCAGCCGGTCGACGCACAGCTCCAGCGCACGGACGAGACACTCGAACGGCCGGCCGTCCACGTCGTCGGCCAGGTCCCGCATCTCCCTCAGCAGGGCGTGGGCCCGTCGGTCGTGTCCCAGCTGCAGGGCCGTCTCGGTGAGGTTGTACAGCGCGAAAACGGTCTGGCTCTGCACCACGCCGTCGGCGTCGCGCCTCGGCAGCCGGTCCACCAGGGGCCAGACGGCGGGGTCACCGTCCCTGGCCATCAGCAGCAGCCGGGTGATCCGGGCCGCCGTCCGGGCCTCCTCGTCGGTGCCGTCGGCCACGGCCCGCTCGGCCCGGCCGAGCCAGGTCCACCGGTGCGCGGCGGCGCCGTCCAGGTCGTTCAGGGCCAGCGCGATCATCGCCTTCACCGCCTTGTGCGGGAGGGCGGCCAGCTCGTCGACGGCGTATTCGAGTTCGCGGAAACCGGCCGGGTCGCGGGCGATGTTGAGCATGGTCCGACCGAGTCCCAGGCGGATCTCGCCCCGGGTGGCCGGGGGCAGCCGGGGATCGGCCAGCACGGCGCGCAGCTCGCGGACGGTCGCCGCGTGGTCGACGCCGAAGTTGACGATCCGGGCGAGCGCGAGCGCGGCCCGGGAACGCCGCTCGGTGTCCGCCCGGCAGTGGCCCAGGATCTGGTGCAGGAGCGTGACCGCGGTGCCCGCGTCGCCGAGCGCCACGGCCTGTTCGGCGGCCTTCTCGGTCCCGTCGAGCCAGCCCCGCTCGTCGCCGACGGCGAGCGTGTGGTGCGCTATCTGCACCAGCGGCACCGGGTCGTGCGTCCGGAGTTCGTCGATGGCACGCCGGTGCAGACGGGTCCGGCGAGGCCCGAGGACGTGGCGGTAGGCGACCTGCTGGGCCAGCACATGGCGGAAGGCGTACCGGCCGGTGTCGGTCTCGCGCAGCACCGCCGCCCGCAGTGCCTCGATCAGCGCTTCGGCGGCCGTGTCGCCGTCCAGTCCCGCGACCCTGGCGAGCAGCGCCTCGGAGGCGGGTACGGCCAGTACGGCCGCCGCGTCCACGATCGCCGCCCCGGCCGGCGACAGCGATGTCAGCCGCTCGGTGACCGCTTCCCGCAGACCGCCGGGCACCGCCGCCCGTTCCAGCTCCCCGACATCGCGGCGGGTCTGGTCCCTGAGCGTGAGCAGGTCCTCCTCGGCGACCAGCGGCAGGCCCTCGCTGCGGCGGTGCAGCGCCGCGCACAGCTCGGGTGTGGCCTGGGCGCCGAGCACGACCCCGGCCAGGTCGGCGATGTCCGCCCCGGTCAGCGGCGACAGTCGGATCACGGTGCCGCCCGCGCCGGGCGGGGGCCGGTAGGCGGCGCCGAGGACGGGGGCCCCGCGCGGCAGGTCCTCGGCCCGGTAGGTCACCACCACCGCGAGATGCTCGGGCAGGTCCCTGGCGAGCAGCAGCAGTAGCTCTCGGGTCGCGTCGTCCGCCCAGTGGACGTCCTCGACCACCATCACCACGCGACCGATCGAGGCGAGCACCGAGCGTACGGCCCGGATCAACTGGTGGTGTGCCGTACGCGGATCACCCGGCTCGGGCGGTGCCGGCGGCAGCCGGTCGGCCAGGTCCGGCAGGAGCGGGGCCAGCGCGCCGGCCGTCGGCGGGAGACCGGTGCGGGGCAGCCACGGACCGACCTTGCCGAGCGCGTCCACGACCGGCCCGTAGGGCAGCGGCTCGCGCAGTGGATGGCAGCAACCGGTGACCGCCCGCCAGCCCTCCGCCCGCAGGGCCGCCGTGGCCTCACGCACCAGCCGGGACTTCCCCATGCCGGCGTCGCCCTCCACCATCACCACGGCAGGTGGTCTTCGTACGGCGGTGAGTAACCGGTCGAGTTCATGGTCGCGGCCGACGAAGGCGAAACCCCGTCCGAGGCCCGCCGCGCCATCCTGGTCAGCCGTCTCGGCCACGCCTGTCACCACCGTCCCTCGCGGACACTGCTGCGGTGCGCTGCCACCCCGTACCCATCTTGGCCGTTGCGTATACCCACTCTGATCGGCCCCCATTGTTCCGTTCTGCCAGGCACCGGGTGCCCCCGGCAGGCCCCCTGGCTCCGGGTTCGCCGTGGAACGCGATCTCACGGCCCGGCTGGTCGACGACATCCTCGGGCAGCCCAGCATGCTGCCCATGCTCTCGAACACGCTGCTGTGCATCTGGTGCCGCCGACGCGGGCGGGTACTCACCCTGGCCGACTACGAGGCGATCGGCGGGGCGCGCGGCACCGTCGCCACCGCCGCCGAGGAGGTCCTCGACCGGCTGTGTGTCCGGCAGCGGCTGGCGGCACGCAGGGTGCTCGCCGTTTCGTCGCCCCTGGTGAGAACCGCTTCTACGCGGGCCGGCGGGTGCGGCGGTCGGAGCTGAGCGCGTTCGAGGACCGGGAGACCTGGCCGGTGCTGAACGCCCTGGTCGGCGCCCGGCTCGTCACGCTCGGCGAGGACGTCGCCGAACTCGCCCACGACGTCGTGCTCCACGAGTCCCCCAGGCTGCGCGGGTGGCTGGAGGAGGACCGTGAGCGCCTGCTGCTCCACCGGCATCTGACCGAGGCGGCGCGAGCCTGGCGGGAACTGGGGCACGACGCGTGCGACCTCTATCGCGGCAGACGCCTCGCCATCGCGGAGAGCCTGTTCCTCGGCTGCCGCGAACCCGGTGAACTGACCGGGCTGGAACGTGAGTTCCTCACGGCGTCCCGGCGTGCCCAGCCGTAAGGGGGGAGCGCCTCAAGGCGAGGAGTTCGGCGCCGCGCTTGGCGAACGGGCCGGGGAACGTCCGGTCGTCGGCGCGGGCGTAGCGCAGCGCGGCAAGGGGGTACGGCAGGTGGTGTCCGGCGGCCTCGCGCAGTCCCACGGCGTCGTCCTGCTGGGGGGAGAGAGGCGTGGGCTGTCCGGCGGTACGCGGCTACCACCGGGTCGTTGTGCTCTCATCGGCCGTTGTCCCCGGCCCAGCGGCAGGCTCCCGGTGTCCGTGTCTGCCGGGAGCCAGCCATGGAGTCAGACCTGACGTCACCTCTCGGCGCGCGCGACCGCTTCCGCGAGCAGGCCGGCGACCTCGTCCGCGTGCGAGAGGTGTGGGGAGTGTCCGGAGGGCACGCGCAGGGTGTGTGCGGCGTGTGCGGCCCACTGCTCCTGCACCGTGGGCGGGAGGGCTGGGTCTTCGGTGGCCACGACGTACGTCAAGGGGACGTCCGTGGGCGCGGCACCCAGCTTCTCCGTGAAGGCGCGCATGCCCTGCCAGTTGAGCCGCCCGACCGCTTCGGCGGTCAGGACCGGGTCCACACCGCTGAAGATGGACTGCTCCGCGTCCCCCGCCTTGACGGCGAGACCGTCGGATGAGCGGATCCAGGTGGGCGGGAAGTCACCGCCCATCCACTCCATCATCGAGACCCCGGGCTCCAGCGCGAAGGCTGCCATGTAGACAAGTTCGGCGACCCGGTCCTCCAGTGCCGCGGCCCAGGTGGCGGGCACGCCGCCGTAGGAGTGCGCGGCGAGCACGACGGGGCCCTCGACAGCCTCGATCTCGGCGCGGACCACGGCGACGTCCTCGGTCAGGCCCTGGGCGGCGGCACTGTCGGGGTTGCTGCTGGGCAGCTGTACGGCGCGGGAGGCGATGTTGCGGGCAGTGAGCCGCTCACGCAGCGGGTTGAAGATCCACGGCGTGTGCATCGCGCCGTGGACCAGTACGACGGTCGGGTTCATCAGGTGCGTCCTCAGGTACGAACGGTGGTGCGGGTGGGGGGTCAGCCACCTCGGTACTGGGCGGTGCCCGCGTGGCGCGAGCGATTCACGGGAGCACAATAACTGACTAATCAGATATTCACCTGTCGACGTGGCGGCCACCACACCGGGTCCCTGCACGGTCACACGGCGGGGCCGCAGGCTGTGGTGCCTGCGGCCCCGCTCGGGTGATGGGGGGTCAGGACGGGTCGCCGTACTGGAGGCCGCGTCCGTTGGTGCCGATGTAGACGCGCCCGAAGGTGTCGGGGTCGCCGGTGATGACGCCGAGGCTGCCGATGGCGCCCCACTGGTGGGCGTCGTCGTTGACGCGGAGCCAGGTGGCGCCCCTGTCGGTGGAGCGGAAGACTCCGGTGACGTCCTTGACGGTGCCGATCAGGTACAGGGCCTGGTAGTCGGCGCCCGGTGCGGCCTTGCCGAAGCCGAGGGTGGAGGCGGACTTCACCGTGGTGAGTGTGGTGAAGGTGCGGCCGCCGTCGGTGGAGTGCAGCAGCCCCCTGTCACCGCCGGCGATCCACAGGTCCCCGGCGATGCCGGGGACGGCCTTGAGCCGGCCGGAGGGCAGGTTGCCGGCCCGGGCGGTGAAGGTCGCGCCGCCGTCGGTGCTGGCGTAGAGGGTGCCGCCGGAGAGGGAGTAGAAGGTGTTGCCCGAGGAGCGGTCGGCGACCACCTCGGCGTCGGTGCCCAGGCCGCTGACCCTCGACCAGCTCGAACCCTTGTCGGTCGAGCGGTACGGGACCTGACCGTCCTCGGTCCAGACGATGGTGGAGCCGTCCGCCGCAAGCGCGACATGGCCCATCTGGGAGCTGCTGACCGGCTCCGCCTTGAAGCCGTTCCAGCTGCTGCCGCCGTCGGTGGAGTAGGCGCCGTCCTGCTCGCCGCCACGGCCGACGCGAACCATCATCGAGGGGTTGGACTGGGCGAAGTCGATGTCGGTGCTGCTGCTCATCAGCGGGTTCTTCAGCCTCCCGGCGGGCTCCTCGGTCAGGGAGCCGCCGTACCGGAAACCGCCCTGGTCGCCCATGGAGGTGATGAGGGTGGCGCCGCCGGGCGGGGCGATCGCGTCCGCCAGCGAGGTCTCCTCCAGCCCTTCGGCCCCCGGTGTCCAGTGGCTGGTGCCGCCGCTGTCGGAGGCGTTGGCGTCCTTGCTGCGCCAGATGCCGTTTCCGGTGCCGTACAGCACGTGCCCGGAGTCGAAGGGATCGATGGCCAGGGCGGTCATCCAGTGCCCGATGCCGGTACCGATGTAAGGAGCGGCGGAGGCGTCCCGCACCGACTTGTCGGCCAGTGCCTTCCAGGTCGTACCGCCGTCGGTGGTGCGGTAGAGCTCGTCCTGGGGCCACCAGCGGTCGAGGGTGGTGACCATCACCGTGGACGGCTTCTGCGGGTCGACGGCCAGACCGGAGAACCCGTAGCCGCCGTTGGACGGGGAGACGTTCTTCCACGCCCCGCCGGCCGGCGTGAACTTCCACACCGAACCCGCCGTCACGCCGTTGGGTCCGAGGGCGTCGGTGTACGTCAGATACAGCGAGCCGTCGCCGGAGATCACGCCGTGCTGCGGCATCTGGCCGGTGGGCTGGCCGGGGACGGCCTGCCAGGTGCTGCCGCCGTCGGTGGAGCGGTAGAGGGGGGTGGACCTGTCGGCGACACCGACGTAGATCGTCTTGCTGCCGGCCGGCCCGTAGGTCACGAAGGAGATGCCCCCGCCACTGCCCGCCCCGTCCTTGACGGGGAACGAGGAGACCTGACTCCATGTCACGCCGTAGTCGGTGCTGCGCCACAGGCCGTTCTTGCGGGTGCCGAGGAGCAGGGTGCCGTGGTCCGCGGGGTCGATCACCAGCCGCTCGCCCGCCCCGCGGCCGTCCTCGTTGCCGCCCAGCTTGAAGGGCAGATCGGTGCGCTGGAAGGTACGGCCACGGTCCGCGGAGCGCAGGATCGCGCCGTTGCCCGCCCACTCGTTGGTGTAGGTGCCCGTCGACAGGTAGAGCCGGTTGGGGTCGACCGGGTCGGTGGCCAGCGCATCGATGCCCAGCAGGTTCCAGTCCTTCTCGCCGATCCAGTCGGTCAGCGGGATCCACTGCTCGGCCCCGGTGTCCCAGCGGTAGGCGCCGCCCATGTCGGTACGCGCGTACAGCAGGCCCTTCTCCTTCTGGTTGAACACCAGACCGGTGACGTAACCGCCGCCCACCACCTGGGCGTTCTTCCACACATACGGTCCGGACGCAGGCTTGGCGTCCGTGCTGCCGGTTCCACCCGCCGAGGGGTCGGCCATCTTCACCAGCTTCCACTGCTGGTTGGTGCTTCCCAGGCCGGGATACTGGATGACGGCCGCCCCGTTGGCCGAGGAGCCTCCGGAGACATCCAGGACCTGGCCGCTCCTGCGGGAGGTGAGGGTGACGGCGTCGGAACCGCTCACATCGTCGATCCGCCACTGCTGGGAAGGGGAGGAGCTTTCGGTCTGCTGCTCGGCGGCGGCCGTCCGAGCGGTTGAATTGCCCGCTATGCCCAGGACCTTGCCGCTGTTGCGGTTCACCAGCTCGTAGTAGCCGTCCCCCATGGGCTTCAGCTTCCACTGCTGGTTGGCGGTGCGTTGGTCGGTCCACTGCTGGATCCGGGTGCCGTCGGCGGTGGAGAAGCCGTTGACGTCCAGCACCTTGCCGCTGCGCACGGAGACCAGTTCGTAGTATGCATTGCCGTCGACCGTCGCGGCCTGCGAGTCCTCCTGCACGAACAGGAGATACGGCACGACGGCGAGGGGCGCGCCGAGCAGCACAGCGGTGGCAGTCCAGCGACGGCGGTGACGCCCGCGGCGGCCGCCGTGCGGGGGGTTCTTCATGGGGCGGTGCTCTCCTTGCATACCGTTCACGGAGGAAAAGCGGATCGCGGCCACCGGGACTGACCGGATCCGACTCCTTGTGGTCACAGGCACCGCAAAGGTTGCCGCGAGCCGGAAGCTTTTCTCGCGGGTGGTGCAGAAGCGTCACCACCTTGCGTGGTCCAGAACCCTGAGAGCGCTGCTCAGCCAGGCCGGCCGCCGCAGGGGACGTACACCCTGCGCGTCAAGGCGTCCGGCAGCGCCCGGGTCGACAGACCGCCGTGAAGACCTGCCCCCTGCTGCTCGCCGCACCCGCCGGGGCCCACCATGGACACACAACGGGCGTATCCGGAGACTTCGCAGATGGAGGCGGGTGCGGTGATGTACTGGGACGGCGGCGGACGGGCTTGGGTGATCTTCATGCCCGTGCTGTGGATCGTGCTGACCGGCCTTGCCGTGTGGGCCGTGGTGCGCTTGACGCACAGCCCGTCCGGGAGCGCCGCGGGCCGCGGCGAGGGCCGGGACGGAGACGGGCGGCGCGAGTCCCCGGAGGACGTCCTCGATCGTCGCTACGCCTCGGGAGAGATCGACACGGACATGTACACAGAGGCCCGTGAACGCCTGGCTGCTCACCGGCCGAGGCGATGGTGACGGCGTTCCGGTGCCGTTCGCCGCGTTGCCCCCGGGGTACGGTCGCCGTGACGGGGCGTTGTGCGGTGCTATCCGCCCCAGCCGGAGGCCAGATGGACGCCGGCGAGCGCGACGGCCAGGCCCGCGCCGAGTGACAGGGCCAGCAGCGACCAGCGTCCGGCGCGCCGGGGCGCGAGGGTCCCGTGACGGGCCGGGCGGCGTCGCAGATCGGCGCCGATGAGACGCGGCAGCCGCCACAGGTAGGCGAGTACGTGTAGGCCTGTCACGGCGATCCAGCAGATGAAGCTGGCCTTGTGGAGCAGGAGCACCGGGATTGGGCCGGTGTCGTGCCCGAGCAGGGCCAGCGCCACTCCGGCACCCCGCCCGCGACCCTGCGCGCTCCGCGGCGAACGCCCCGTCGTCCACCACGCAGCCGGCGCAGACGACGACCGGTGCGTCCTGACCGCACGCCGCACGCCGCACGCCGCCCGCCGCACGACCGACGGTGCCGGTCTCACGACGCCGGGTGTTCGCCGGGTGTCCGCGCGTCGGCCGGTGCGCGCAGGCTGCCGTAGCGTTCCATCGAACTGCTGCAGCGGCAGGCTCCACAGCGGGCCCGCCCGTTCGCCGTCCAGGCGGAACGTGTACAGGCCCATCAGGGCGTCGCGGCCGCCGGGGGCAGGGACAGGGGCGCCGCCTGCTGCTCCGAAAAGCTGACCGGGACGACGGTCACGCCGAGCGGCTCGACCGGCACGGGCACGTCCGCCCAGGGCGCCGCGAACTCCGCCGACGGCACGGGCGGCGCCCCCGGCGCCTCCGGCAACAGCGCGTCCGGGAACGGCCGGGGGAACGGCGGCCAGGGCAGCAGCGGCCAGGGCAACGGCGAGGACAAGTAGGTTCCGGTGGCGGTGCGGGGGTCCACGCGACGCCCCGTACCGGCATCCACCCGGCCGGCTGCGCTACGCCGTGCGGGCGCCCCAGGCGGGCCCCTCTTCCTCCTCGGGCCAGAAGGCTTCGTCCTCCCCGAGGTCGGGGGCTCGGAAGGGGTTCGTCGTCGGAGCCGACGGTGTCGGCGTGGTGCAGCGGGTCTGCTCTTCCGGAGCGGAGAACAGTGACGTCAGGTCGATGAGGGGTCTCGCTTTCGTTGCGGGTTCCCGAAGGGGCCCGGCATGCCGCGACCGGGACAGCGGTCCTACAGCTTGGTCATCTTGGTGTACGGGCTCAGGATCCGTACTTGTTCGGAGCCGAAATTCACGAGTGCCGCGATGCCGTCCTCGATGCCGACCACCCGGCCGAGACCGTGCACGTCGTGTGTGACCTGGTCACCCACGGCGAAGTGCTTGGGAGCCGGCGTGGTCGGGGCCTTGAAGGGACTGGTGGGCAAATGACGCTTCGATGCAGCAGGCTTTGTCATGTTGCCCCTAGTATGCGCCTACGAACCGCGCCGATGGCTGCCTTGCTGATCGTCGGGCTTCGCTCAGGCAGGAACCGAGCCCGCCGACCGGCCGGCAGACGCCCGTGCAGCGGACGTACATCCTTGGAGGCAATACCTCGTGCTGATCGCTCAGCGTCCCTCGTTGACCGAAGAGGTCGTCGACGAGTTCCGCTCCCGGTTCGTGATCGAGCCGCTGGAGCCGGGCTTCGGCTACACCCTCGGCAACTCCCTGCGTCGCACCCTCCTGTCGTCGATCCCCGGCGCTGCTGTCACCAGCATCCGCATCGACGGTGTCCTGCACGAGTTCACCACCGTGCCGGGCGTCAAGGAGGACGTCACCGACCTGATCCTCAACATCAAGCAGCTGGTCGTCTCCTCGGAGCACGACGAGCCGGTCGTGATGTACCTGCGCAAGCAGGGTCCGGGTCTGGTCACCGCCGCCGACATCGCGCCGCCGGCCGGTGTCGAGGTGCACAACCCCGACCTGGTCCTCGCCACGCTCAACGGCAAGGGCAAGCTGGAGATGGAGCTGACGGTCGAGCGCGGCCGCGGTTACGTCTCGGCCGTGCAGAACAAGCAGGTGGGCCAGGAGATCGGCCGTGTCCCGGTCGACTCCATCTACTCGCCGGTGCTCAAGGTCACGTACAAGGTCGAGGCCACCCGTGTCGAGCAGCGCACCGACTTCGACAAGCTGGTCGTCGACGTCGAGACGAAGCAGGCGATGCGTCCGCGTGACGCCATGGCGTCGGCCGGCAAGACCCTGGTCGAGCTGTTCGGTCTCGCCCGCGAGCTGAACATCGACGCCGAGGGCATCGACATGGGCCCGTCCCCCACGGACGCCGCCCTCGCCGCCGACCT
>NZ_JBEYFC010000078.1:0-25829 GCF_040634175.1 Streptomyces sp. NPDC007162 | reverse complement strand
GGACGGCGCCCGTCGTTTCCCGGTCGGGCCGCTGACCGGCGAGGAGAGTGACAAGGTCGGGGCGGGACAGTGGCCCGCCGACGACAACCCGCTGCGGGGCGCTCCGCACACGGCGGCCGCGCTCGACCGGCTCGGGCCGTGAGGCGGTCGGCGACGACGAGGAGGCCCGCGGCCGGGTCTACAGCGCTTCAGCCCCCGGCTTCACCATGTTGCGTACCGTGCGGGCCTTCACGAACGAGCCGAGCGCCGTCATGTCCCACTCCCCGGAGAACTGGCGGATCAGCTTGGCCATCAGGACGCCCGTCTGCGCCTCCGCGCCGGTCAGGTCGAAGCGGACCAGCTCCTCGCCGGTCGCGGCGTCCAGGAGACGGCAGTACGCCTTGGCGACCTCCGTGAACTTCTGTCCTGAGAAGGAGTTGACGGTGAAGACCAGGCCGGTGACCTCCGGGGGGATCCGGCCGAGGTCGACCACGATCACCTCGTCGTCGCCGCCTCCCTCGCCGGTGAGGTTGTCGCCCGAGTGCTTGATCGCGCCGTTCAGGATGGACAGCTTGCCGAAGTAGCAGCTGTCGACGTGGTCGCGCCGCGGGCCGTAGGCGATGACCGAGGCGTCCAGGTCGATGTCCTTGCCGCGGAACGCCGGCTCCCAGCCGAGGCCCATCTTGACCTGGGAGAGCAGCGGGCTGCCGCCCTTGACCAGGGACACGGTCTGGTTCTTCTGGAGGCTGACCCGGCCCTTGTCGAGGTTGACCTTCCCGGCGCCCGGGGCGGGGGCGGGAGGGGCGGCCGGCATCGGGGGAGCGGCGACCGGCGCCGGCTGGACCACCGGAGCCGGGGGCGCCGCCGCGGGCGGCTCCTCCACCGTCACGCCGAAGTCCGTCGCGATGCCGGCCAGCCCGTTCGCATACCCCTGGCCGACCGCGCGGGCCTTCCACGCGCCGTTGCGGAGGTAGATCTCGACGACCACCAGGGCCGTCTCCGCGCCCAGCTGCGGGGGCGTGAAGGTGGCCAGCACCGAGCCGTCGTCCGCGTTGCGGATCGTGGCCGTCGGCTCGATGCCCTGGAAGGTCTGGCCCGCGGCGTCGGGGCTCGCGGTGACCACGATCTTCTCGATGCCCGCAGGGACCGAGGCGGTGTCGACGATGATCGCGTCGGGCGCGGCACCGCCGCCCGAGCGGTAGGTCACGCCCGCGCCCGCCGACTGGTTGTAGAAGATGAAGTCGTCGTCGGAACGCACCTTGCCGTCGCCCGTCAGCAGCAGGCCCGACACGTCGAGCCGCACCGGAGCGGCGACGTCCACCGCCACCCGGGAGGCGGGGAGCGGGATGTTCGAGCCAGGGGTCATAGCTGTCATGCCGGGTGAACGAACGGACCCGCTTTACCGTTCCCTTAAACTTCTACGGCACCACCACGATCTTCCGCCCCACCCCCGCCGCGAACTGCTCCAGTGCCTGCGGATAGCTGTCCAGCGGCAGCCGGTCGCTGATGAAGACCTCGGGGTCGAGGACGCCGTTCGCGAACAGTTCGGCGGCGCGCTCGTAGCTGTGCAGCACGGCCATGGAACCGGTGATGGTGATCTCCTGGTTGTAGATGCGGTACGGGTCGATCGTCACCCGCGTCGCGTAGTCGGCCACGCCGAACTGGAGGAACGTGCCGGCCTTGGCGACCCGGTCCAGGCCGTCCTGGATCGCCGCCGCGTTGCCGGTCGCGTCGATCACCACGTCCCAGCCCCGCGGGCGGTCCAGCTCGTCCGCGTTCGCCGCGGCCGCCGAGACACCCAGCCGTCGCGCGGTCTCCAGGCGGGCCGGGTTCAGGTCGACGACGTCGACGCTCGCCGCGCCGGTCCGCTTGGCAAGCTCCAGCATCATCAGGCCCATCGTGCCCGAGCCGTAGATCAGGACATGTGCGCCGAGGCGGGAGTTGAGGACGTCGTAGCCGCGTACCGCGCAGGAGAGGGGCTCGATGAGGGCCGCGTCCTGGGTGCGGACGTGCTCGGGCAGTCGTACGCAGTTGGCGACCGGGGCGACGGCGTACTGCGCGGCGCCGCCGGGCACGGTCACGCCGATCGCGGCCCACCGCTCGCAGAGGTTGTTGTGGCCGTCCCGGCAGTAGCGGCACTCATGGCAGTACAGGGACGGGTCGACCGCGACCCGGTCGCCGATCGCCACCTCGGTCACCTGGGCGCCGACGCCCACCACCTCGCCGGCGAACTCGTGCCCCGGCACGATCGGCAGCTTGGGCGCGAACTCGCCCTGGAGGATGTGCAGGTCGGTGCCGCACAGACCGCAGGCGGCGACCTCGACGACCACCTCCCGGGGTCCCGGTGTGGGGTCGGGGACCTCGGTGACGACGGCACGGCCCACGGACTCGATGACGGCGGCCTTCATTTCACGGCTCCGAGCGACAGGCCCTGGACCAGTTTGTCCTGGGCGGCGAACCCCGCGGCGAGCACCGGCAGGGAGACGACGAGCGACGCGGCGCACACCTTGGCCAGGAACAGGCCCTGGCTGGTGATGAAGCCGGTCAGGAAGACGGGGGCGGTCTCGGCGACCACGCCGGTCAGCACCCGGGCGAAGAGCAGTTCGTTCCAGCTGAAGATGAAGCAGATCAGGGAGGTCGCGGCGATGCCGGGCAGGGCGATCGGGGCCACCACGCGCGCGAGGATCGTCGGCAGCCGGGCGCCGTCGATCTGCGCGGCCTCGATGACGGCGACCGGGACCTCGGCGAGGAACGACTGCATCATCCACACCGCGATCGGCAGGTTCATGGAGGTGTAGAGGACGACCAGGAACCAGATGTTGTCCAGCATCCCGGTGTTCTTCGCGAACAGGTAGATCGGCAGCAGCCCGGCCACCACCGGCAGCATCTTCGTGGAGAGGAAGAAGAAGAGGACGTCGGTCCACTTCTTGACCCGCCGGATTGACAGCGCGTAGGCCGCCGGGAAGGCGAGGACGAGCACGAAGAGGGTGGAGACGATCGACGCGACCGCCGAGTTGGCCAGGGCCGGCCAGGGGCTCGCGCCGCCGCCCGCGCCGAAGAACTCGCGGTAGCCGTCCAGGGTGAGGGCGGCGCCGAAGGAGGGCGGGTTGGTGGCCGCGTCCGCCTCGGAGTGGAAGGACGTCAGGGCCATCCAGGCGATGGGGAAGAAGAAGACGATGCCGACCAGCCAGGCCACCAGGCCGATGCCGCGGCCGCGGTGCTTGCTGACGTGCGGGGCGAGGCTGCTCATGCGCGGGACGCCTCCTCTCGGAACAGGGACGACACCACGCGCAGGGCGAAGGTCGCGATGACGATCGAGCCGATGACCACCAGGACGCCGGCGGCCGAGGCGAGGCCGTTCTCGTGGGCCTGGTAGAAGCTCTGGTAGACGGTGTAGGGGAGGTTCGCGGTGCCCAGGCCGCCGGACGTGATCGTGAAGACCGCGTCGAAGTTCTGGACGATGTAGATGCAGCCCAGCAGGGCGCCGAGTTCGAGGTAGCGGCGCAGGTGCGGAAGCGTCAGGTGGCGGAAGATCTGCCACTCGCCCGCGCCGTCCACCCGCGCGGCCTCGATCTGCTCGGGGTCCCGGCTCTGCAGCCCGGCCAGCAGGATCAGCATCATGAACGGCGTCCACTGCCACACCAGCGCGGCCTCGACCGCCAACAGCGGCGTGTGGGAGATCCAGTCGGGCTGCGGGCCGCCGACGTAGTGCAGCAGGCCGTTGAGCAGGCCGTACTCGGGGTTGTAGAGGACGTGCTTCCAGAGCAGCGCCGCCGCCACCGGGACCACCAGGAACGGGGCGATCAGCAGGGTGCGGACGACGCCCCGGCCGCGGAACCTGTTGTTCAGCAGCAGGGCGAGCGCGAGGCCCAGCACCAGGCTGACCAGGACCACGGTCACGGTGAGCAGCACGGTCGTCCAGACCGAGTGGCGCAGGTCGGCGTCGGTGAGCACCTGGCGGTAGTTGTCGAATCCGGTGAAGTGCCGGGCCTTCGGATAGAGGGCGTTCCAGTCGAAGAAGGAGATGACCACCGTGGCCACGAACGGCAGCTGGGTCACGACGATCATGAAGACCAGGGCGGGCAGGAGCGGGGCCCGGGTGACCCAGGCGCGCAGCCGGGCGGAGGGCGGCCGGGTGGTGCGTGCGGGTGTCGCTGCGTAGGGGGCTGTCGTCGCGGTCATCGTCCCTCGTACTCCTTGGAGATCTTCTCGGCGAGCTGCTGGGACTTCTTCAGGGCCGAGTCGACGGACTGCCGTCCGGCTATGGCCGAACTGATCTCCTGGGAGACCTTGGTGCCGAGATCGGTGAACTCGGGGATGTCGACGAACTGGATGCCGGGCGCGGGGCGCGGCTGCACGCCGGGGTCGTTCGGGCGGGCGCTCTCGATGGCCTCCCTGGTCATCTCCTGGAAGGCCGCGGCCGACTTCACGTAGTCGGGGTCGGTGTACGTCGACGCCCGTTTGCCCGCCGGGACGTTGGACCAGCCGCTGGTCTTCCCGACCAGTTGCTCGTACTCCTTGCCGGACGCCCACGACACGAACTTCCAGGCCTTGTCGGGGTTGCGGGAGGCCTTCTGGATGCCCCAGGCCCAGGTGTAGAGCCAGCCCGCGGACTTCGTCCGCTCCACGGGCGCGGGGGCGTAGCCGAGCTTGCCCTTGACGGGGGAGCCGTCGGCCTCCAGCGAACCGGCCGCGGAGGTGGCGTCGTACCACATGGCGACCTTGCCCTGGGTCATGTTGTTGAGGCACTCGGCGAAGCCGGACTGCGGGGCGCCGGACTCGCCGTGCGCGCGGACCAGGCCGACGTAGAACTTCGTGGCCTTCTCGAAGCCGGGCGCGTCCAGCCGTGCCTTCCAGTCCTTGTCGAACCAGGTGCCGCCGAAGGTGTTCACCACCGTGGTCAGCGGCGCCATCAGCTCGCCCCAGCCGGGCAGTCCGCGCAGGCAGATGCCGCGCATCCCGGACCGCGCGCCGTCCACCTTCGCGGCGAGGTCGGCGACCTGCTGCCAGGTCGGGTGGGCGGGCATCGTCAGACCCTTCGCCGCGAAGACGTCCTTGCGGTACATCAGGAAGGACGACTCGCCGTAGAAGGGCTGGCCGTAGAGCTTGCCGTCGGACGCGGTCAGGGCCTGCCGCATCGGCTTGAGGACGTCCTCCTCGTCGTAGCCGGGGTCCTTCGCGACGTAGGAGTCCATCTCGTGCAGCCAGCCGTTGCGGGCGTAGATCGGGATCTCGTAGTTGGACAGGGTGGCCACGTCGTACTGGCCGGCCTGGTTGGCGAAGTCCTGGCTGATCTTGTCGCGGACGTCGTTCTCGGGCAGCACCGTGAAGTTGACCTTGATGCCGGTCTCCTCGGTGAAGCGCGGGGCGAGCTTCTGGAGTTCCGTCATCTGGGGGTTGTTGACCATCAGCACGTTGATCGAGTCGCCGCCGGAACCGGACCCGCCCGCACCGACCCAGCAGCCGGAGAGCAGCGGGGCGAGCAGCGTCCCTGCGGCGGCCATGGCGAGTGTGACGCGTGGCCTCCGTCGGCTCGGGGTTCGCATGGATCGCTCCTGGAGGAATCGTGATATATGGGGCATCGGAGGGTGTGGTGGGGCCTTCGGGGGTGTGGGGGGTGGTGTCAGACCCGGATGACCTGGGGGCCCAGCAGGGAGTAGCGATGGGCTTCGGCGGAGGGCAGCAGGGTGCTCGTCACGATCGCCTCCAGGGCGCCGATCCCGGCGAAGCGGCAGAAGCTGACGGCCCCGAACTTGGTGTGCACGCCGGCGAAGACCGTCCTGCGCGCGGCTCGGATCGCCTGCGCCTTGACCTCGCCGACGGCGGGGTCCGGGGTGGTCAGCCCGTGCTCGCGCGAGATGCCGTTGGCCCCGATGTAGGCGAGGTCGAGTACGAAGCCGGCGAGCATCTTCGTCGTCCAGTGGTCGACGGTGGCGAGGGTGCCCGCCCGGACCCGGCCGCCGAGCAGCAGGACCGACGTGTTCTCGGCCTCGGCGAGCGCGCCCGCCACCGGCAACGACGCGGTGACCACGGTCAGCGGGCGGTCCGCCGGCAGTGCCTCGGCGATGAGCCGGGGGGTGAAGCCCTCGTCGACGAAGACGGTCTCGGCGTCGCCCAGCAGGTCGGCCGCGGCCGACGCGATGCGCCGCTTCTCCGGGACGTGGCTGGTCGAACGGAAGGCGAGCGTGGTCTCGAAACCGGCGCTCTCGACGGGATACGCGCCCCCGTGGGTGCGGCGGACCAGACCGTGGTCCTCCAGGGCGCGCAGGTCGCGCCGGATGGTCTCCTTGGCCACGCCCAGGGCCTCGGCGAGCGCGGTGACGTCGACCGAGCCGGTGGTGCGGGCGGCCCGCACGATCTCGCGCTGGCGTTCCTCCGCCGTCCTGGTGCTCATTCCGTCACCCGCTTCCCTGTGGAACCGCCCGTTCGGGCCATGCAGCAAGTTCTACAGCGGGTGCCTGAGGCTGACCAGGTCTGTTGCGGGCCCGATACTGCCCGTCTGTGCCCGTTTTCCGGGTGCCGTGCCCGCCTCGGACCTGCGCCGCTGCCGGATGCGGAGTGGGAGCGGGCGGCCCGGATGCCCGAACGCGGCGGCGGGCGGGCCCGTTCGGTGCCCGCCCGCCGTACGGCGTCGTTCTCCGGTGCCGGTACTAGTACGGCCAGATCGGCGGGTCGTTCACGAACCGGCCGCCCAGGTGGGTGTGGGCCGGGTTCTGCGGGTCGAGTTCGCCGAGTTCGGCGATCAGTTTCCCGGCGAACCGCTCCGAGTCGTCCTGCGGTTCGTAGCCGAGCGCCCGCGCGGTGCTCAGGTCCCACCACAGGCGGGTGTTGGCGGAGGAGCCGTAGACGACGCTGTGGCCGACCTTCTCGGCGGTCAGCGCCGCGTGGAAGAGGCGGGCGCCGTCGGCCGGGCTCATCCACACCGAGAGCATGCGCACGTCGGCCGGCTCCGGGAAGCAGGAGCCGATGCGGACGGAGACGGTCTCCAGGCCGTGACGGTCCCAGTACAGCTGGGCGAGGTCCTCGCCGAACGACTTGGACAGGCCGTAGAAGGTGTCGGGGCGGCGCGGGGTGTCGACGGGGACCAGCGGCTCGCCCGCGCCCGGGGCCCGGGTGTAGCCGACGGCGTGGTTGGAGGAGGCGAAGACGATCCGCGGTACGCCGGCCTCGCGGGCGGCCTCGTAGAGGTTGTACGTGCCCTCGATGTTCGCGCGCAGGATCTTCTCGAAGGGCGCCTCCAGGGAGATCCCGGCGAGGTGCAGGACCGCGTCCACGCCCCGTACCGCCTCGCGCAGCGCGTCCTTGTCGGCGAGGTCGGCGGTGATCGCGTCCGGTGCGCCCTCGACGGGCCGCACGTCCAGAAGGCGCAGTTCGTAGCCGTACTCGGGGAGCAGGGAGCGCATCAGGGTGCCGAGCCCGCCTGCGGCGCCGGTGAGCAGTAGCGTGCGGGGAGTGGGCATCCACGGTCTCCTTGACTCGGCTTGACCCGACGTCGGTCGTGTACGTGCATGATATTCACATTCATGGACACGCTAGGGAGCCGGGGCGCGCCCCGTCAAGTCTGTCGTGGCGTGCGGAAATCCGCTCGCATGTTGGTCGATTGCCTCCTTGACCGGCCCTTAGAAGGACTCGTAACGTGGTCGCGTTCATGAATATAGACGCCGATCAGAAACATGCATCGACAGGGAGCGCCCGTGACGCCAGCCCCGCTCGCCGCCCGGCTTCGTGACCCGCGCGGGCCCCTCTTCTTCCCCGTCACGGCCTACGGCCCCGACGGCTCCCTCGACCTCGACGTCTACCGCGAGCACGTCCGAAGGGGCGTCGAGGCCGGGGCCGCCGCCGTGTTCGCCTGCTGCGGCACCGGGGAGTTCCACGCGCTGCTGCCGGAGGAGTTCGAGGCCTGCGTGAGCGCGGCCGTGGCGGCGGCCGACGGACAGGTGCCGGTGGTCGCGGGCGCCGGCTACGGCACCGCGCTCGCCGTCCGCTACGCGCGTCTCGCCGAGGCCGCGGGTGCCGACGGCCTGCTCGCCATGCCGCCCTACCTGGTGGCCGCCGGCCAGGAGGGCCTGCTGCGGCACTACCGGGAGGTGGCCGCGGCGACCGGTCTCCCCGTGATCGTCTACCAGCGCGACAACGCGGTGTTCACCCCGGCAGCGGTGGTCGAACTCGCCCGCACCGAGGGCGTCATCGGCTTCAAGGACGGCCTCGGCGACCTGGACCTGATGCAGCGCATCGTCAGCGCCGTACGCACCGAGGTCCCCGGCGACTTCCTCTACTTCAACGGCCTGCCCACCGCCGAACAGACCCAGCTCGCCTACCGGGCCATCGGCATCGACCTCTACTCCTCGGCCGTCTTCTGCTTCGTCCCCGAGATCGCCCTCGCCTTCCACACCGCCCTGCGCGAAGAGGACCGGGCGACGGTGGCCCGCCTGCTGGACGGTTTCTACCGCCCGTTCGTCGAACTCCGCGCGCAGGGCAGGGGATACGCCGTCTCACTCGTCAAGGCCGGGGTACGGCTGCGCGGTCTGGACGTCGGCGAGGTCCGGCCACCGCTGCACGAGCCGGGCGAGGATCATGTGAAGCAGCTCGCCCGGCTGGTCGAGCGCGGCTGTGCACTGCTGGAGGGTGACGCGTGACGGTGTCCGAAGGAGAACGGGTGAAGTCGCCGAACGGAGCGGCGCGGTTGAGGACGTCGACGTTCGTCTACCCCTGGGACGTCAACGGCGACCCCGGGGCCCCGCACCGCGTCGCCGCACTCGGCGTGCACCAGGTGACCCTCGCCTCCGCGTACCACTCCACCCGCGCGCTGACCCCGCGCCACCCGCACCGCCGTATCGTCACCGCCGAGCACGCGGCCGTCTACTACCCGACGGACGACCGCTGGGCGGGCCGCCGGCTCCGCCCGTACCCGGCGGGCGACTGGGCCCCCGGCGACGCCTTCGGGGAGGCGGCCGAGGCCCTGCGCGGCGCCGGACTCGACGTCCACACCTGGGTGATCCTCGCCCACAACTCCCGCCTGGGCGCCGAGCACCCGGACACCTCGGTGGTCAACGCCTACGGCGACCGGTACCCCTGGGCACCCTGCATCGCCCAGCCCGCCACCCGCGCGTACCTGACCGACCTCGCCGCCGAGGCCGCGGTCCGGCCCGGCGCGGCCGGCACCGAACTGGAGTCCCTCGGCTGGTACGGCCTCCAGCACCTGCACGCCCACGACAAGACCGCGGGGGTCGGTCTCGGGGACGCCGGCCAGTACCTGATGGCGCTGTGCTTCTGCCCGACGTGCCGGACCGGGTACGGCGAACAGGGTCTGGACGCCGACGAGCTGGCGACAGCCGTGCGGGACGCGCTGGAACCGCTGTGGCGGGGCGCGGCGGACGACGCCGGCTGGCCGACGGTCGAGAAACTGCTCGGCGAACCGGTGGCGGCGGCCACCCGCGCGTGGCGGGACGGCAGGGCCCGCACCCTCCAGGAGGCGGCCGTCGCCGCGGTCCGCGCGGCCGCCCCCGAGGGCTTCCAGGTGCTGCTGCACGCCGACCCGGTGACGTACCACTGCGGAGCCAACGCGGGCGTGGACCCGGCCCACGTGCTGTCGGTCGCGGACGGTGTCGTGGTCCCCTGCGCGGGCGGTACGGCCCTGCTGGCGCCCTTCGCCGAGCACGCCCGGCCGGCCACGGTCCTCGCCGCCAACCTCACGGTGGTCTCCGGAATGGGCGGCAGCCCCGGCACCCTGGCCGCCGACGCGGCCCGGGCCCGCGAACTGGGCGCGACCGAACTGCGGCTGTATCACGCCGGGTTGGCATCGGACGGCGACCTGGCGGCGGTACGGGAGGCGCTGCGCTGAGCCAGCGCGCAGGCGGTGCCGAGCAGCGCGCCGCCGAGGACCACCAACAGCGGCCGGTGGTCGACGAGTTCGACGAGGGCGGAGCCGACCGCAAGACCGAGCACGTTCGGCGTGAACATCAACGTGTCGGCGGTCGCGGTCGCCCGCCCCAGCGCGGCGGCCGGGATCTCGCGCTGTACGGCGGTGTGGGCGGCGATCAGGACACAGGGCAGGCCGAGTCCGCCCGCGAGGCCGCACACCAGCAGCACCGGGTCGTACGGCACCGCCCGCCCGGCCGTCGCCAGCCCGGTCAGGGCGATCCCGGCCACCGCGAACCACCGCTCGCCGAGCCGTCGTAGCGCGGGCCCGGAGACCAGCCCCACCGCGACCGAGCCCACCCCCTGGGCGGTGTACAGCACCCCCACATAGGCGGGGGAGTGGCCGAGGGTGTCCACCACCGCGTAGTTCAGGCTGCTCGCGAGCGAGACCAGCCCCATCGTGACACCGCCCGCGCGGACCAGCGGCCGCAGCGCCGGGTGCGCCCACAGCAGCCGGACCCCCTCGGCGGTCCGCCGGCGCCGGCTCCCGTCGGGGTGCTCGGGACGTTGCTCCCGGACCCGCAACAGGGTGCACAGCCCGGCCGCCAGTACGAAGGTCAGGGCGTCCAGCAGGGCGACGCCCGGCCCGCCGTACGCCGTGTACAGGGCTGCGCCGGTCAGCGGGGCGACCAGCTTCATGCCCTCGCGGGCGGTCGTCCGCAGGCCGTTGAAGTCGCCGAGCAGGGCGGGGTCGACGGCGGCGACGACCAGAGCGGAGTTGGCCGCGTCCTCGACGACGCCCGCCGCGCCGTAGAGGAGGAGGACGGCGAAGAGCAGCCGGACGGAGCCTGGGGAGTGGACCGTGCAGAGGGACAGCACGAGGGCGGCGAGCGCGAGGTTCGTGCAGATCACGAGGGGTTTGCGGCGGACGCGGTCGGCGAGGGTGCCGAGGGCGGGGCCGAGGAGGGTGGGAGCCCACAGGGCGGCGGTGCACAGGGCGGCGAGGCCGTCGGAGCCGGTGAGGTCCTTGACCCAGACACCGGCCACCAGCCAGAGCGCGGAGGTGCCGAAGCCGGACACCACGACGCCGGTGAGGTAGAGGACCGCGTTGCGGTTCCGGAGCAGCCGTGTCACGGCCCATGAGCTGGGGGTCGTCATGCCTGGCCATCGTGGGCCTAAGGCGGGGGCGCGGGGATCGGGAAGATGCCCTGGAAAACACGGGTGACCCGTGGGCTTCACCCGCACGAGTTCTGACAGAAGCATTGACGAAACACGGCCGCCCTCCCTACCTTCGTCCGCGTCGTACTTCATACGTCATATATGAGACGCGATACGCGAGATCAGATACGTCAGACCGGGCCGACGGCCCGGTACGTGACCCCGAGAGGCGCGCATGACCTCTGTGCCCATGCCGATCCCGTCCCGCACGCAGTACGTGCTGGACGCGATCAAACACCGCATCCTCACCGGGCAGCTGACGCCTGGGCAGGCCCTGGTGGAGACCGAGCTCGCCGCGCAGTTCGGGGTGTCCAAGACACCGGTGCGGGAGGCGCTCAAGACCCTCGCGGGAACCGGGCTGGTCGTGATGAGCCAGTACAAGGGCGTCACGGTGCGCATGGTGGACGCGGACATGGCGCGCGAGGTCTACGACGTACGGCTGCTCCTCGAACCGGAGGCCCTGAAGCGCGCCGTCCACCGGGGCGCCTCCCTCGACGCCGCCCGCGACGCCCTCACCCGCGCCGCCGACGCCACCGACACCGCCGAACGCTCCCTGGCCAACCGGGACTTCCACCGCGCCCTCTACCTCCCGTGCGGCAACCCGCTGCTCGGCCGGATGCTGGACGAGGTCCGCGACCAGGCCGCCCTCGTCTCCGCGGTCGCCTGGGCCGCCTCCCCCTCCTGGGAGCGGGAGGCCGGTGAGCACCACGAGATCCTGCGGCTGGCGCTGGCGGGCGACGCCGACGGCGCGGCCCGCGCCCTGCACTCCCACATCGCGTCCTTCGTCGACCGAGCGTTCCCCCAGGCAGCCGACCAGGAAGGCCAGCAATGAGCAGCGTGGCGTTCGAGACCCAACGGGCGGCCCTGGCCGACGTCGTGGCCATCCCGGTGACCCCGTTCACCGAGGACGGCAGCGTCGACCAGGACGCCCACCGGGCCCTGCTGCGCCGGCTCCTCGACGGCGGGATCCGCACCCTCACCCCGAACGGGAACACCGGCGAGTTCTACGCCCTGGCCCCCGAAGAGCGGCGTCTCGTCACCGAGTTGACGCTGGACGAGGCCGGGGACCGGGCCGTGGTCCTGGTCGGCGTCGGCCACGACCTCCCCACCGCCGTCGCCTCCGCCCGGCACGCCCGGGAGCGCGGCGCGCAGATGGTGATGGTCCACCAGCCCGTCCACCCGTACGTCTCCCAGGCGGGCTGGGTCGACTACCACCGTGCCATCGCGCAGTCCGTGCCCGGACTCGGCGTCGTACCGTACGTCCGCAACGCCCAGCTCACCGGCGCCCGGCTCGCCGAACTCGCCGACGCCTGCCCGAACGTGATCGGCGTCAAGTACGCCGTCCCGGACGCCGCGAAGTTCGCGGCCTTCGCCAGGGACGCGGGCCTCGACCGGTTCGTGTGGGTGGCGGGACTCGCGGAGCCGTACGCCCCCTCCTACTTCTCGGCCGGCGCCACCGGGTTCACCTCCGGCCTCGTGAACGTCGCCCCCGCCGTCTCGCTGAACATGATCGAAGCGCTTCGATCCGGCGACTACCCGGCCGCCATGAAGGTCTGGGAGCAGATCCGTCGCTTCGAGGAGCTCCGTGCCGCGGGCGGCTCCGCCAACAACGTCACCGTCGTCAAGGAGGCGCTCGCCTCCCTCGGCCTGTGCCGCCGCGACGTCCGCCCGCCCAGCAGGCACCTGCCCGAGGAAGAACGCGCCGAGGTCGCCGCGATCGCCGCCGGATGGTCCGTATGAAGAAGCCCGAGGAACTCAGAAGCCACCAGTGGTACGGCACCGAAGGCCTCCGCTCCTTCAGCCACCGTGCCCGCACCCGCCAGCTCGGCTACCTCCCCGAGGAGCACCTCGGCAAGCCGGTCATCGCGATCCTCAACACCTGGTCGGACATCAATCCCTGTCATGTGCACCTCCGTGACCGGGCGCAGGCCGTCAAGCGGGGCGTCTGGCAGGCCGGCGGTTTCCCCCTGGAGTTCCCGGTCGCCACCCTCTCCGAGACCTTCCAGAAGCCCACCCCGATGCTCTACCGCAACCTCCTGTCCATGGAGACCGAGGAGCTGCTGCGGTCGTATCCCGTGGACGGCGCCGTCCTCATGGGCGGCTGCGACAAGTCCACCCCGGCGCTCCTCATGGGCGCCGCCTCCGTCGACCTGCCCACCGTCTTCGTGCCCGCCGGGCCCATGCTTCCCGGCCACTGGCGGGGCGAGGTCCTCGGCTCCGGCACCGACATGTGGAAGTACTGGGACGACAAGCGCGCCGGCCTGATCGGTGACTGCGAGATGACCGAGCTGGAGAGCGGACTGGCGCGCTCGCCCGGTCACTGCATGACGATGGGCACGGCCTCCACGCTCACCGCAGCCGCCGAGGCGCTCGGGGTGACCGTGCCGGGCGCGTCCAGCATCCCGGCCGTCGACTCCGGACACGACCGGATGGCCGCGAGTGCGGGAATGCGGATCGTCGAACTCGTCCACAAGGGGCGGACGCTCTCCCAGCTCCTCACTCCGGAGGCCTTCGAGGACGCCGTCACCACCGTGCTCGGCCTCGGCGGCTCCACCAATGCCGTCATCCACCTCATCGCCATGGCCGGCCGGGCCGGGGTGCGGCTCACCCTCGACGACTTCGACCGCATCGCCCGTACCGTCCCCGTCCTCGCCAACGTGCGGCCCGGCGGACAGACCTACCTCATGGAGGACTTCCACTTCGCGGGCGGCCTGCCCGGCTTCCTCTCCCGCATCCCCGACCTGCTCCACCTCGACCGGCCGACGGTGTCCCACGACACCTACCGCGAGCAGCTGGCCGGCGCCCAGGTCCACAACGACGACGTCATCCGGCCCCGGGACAACCCGGTGGCCGCCGAGGGCGGGGTCGCCGTGCTGCGCGGCAACCTCTGCCCGGACGGCGCGGTCATCAAGCACATCGCCGCCGAAAAGCACCTGCTCAAGCACACCGGGACGGCGGTCGTCTTCGACGACTACCGGACCATGCAGCGCACCGTCAACGACCCGGACCTCGGCATCACCGCCGACAGCGTGCTCGTCCTGCGCAACTCGGGGCCCAGGGGAGGTCCGGGCATGCCCGAGTACGGCATGCTGCCCATCCCCGACCACCTCCTCAAGCAGGGCGTGCGGGACATGGTCCGGATCTCCGACGCCCGGATGAGCGGCACCAGCTACGGCGCCTGCGTGCTGCACGTCGCGCCCGAGTCGTACGTCGGCGGGCCCCTCGCTCTCGTGCGCAGCGGGGACACCATCACCCTCGACGTCGAGGCGCGCACCCTCCACCTCCACGTGGACGACGAGGAACTGGCCGGGCGCCGGGCCGAGTGGACGCCGCCGCCCGTGCGCTACGGGCGCGGTTACGGCGCGCTCTACGACCAGCAGATCACCCAGGCCGACACCGGCTGCGACTTCGAGTTCCTGGCCCGGCCCGGCGAAGTCCCGGACCCGTACGCGGGCTAGCGCTCCCCCTGCGCTTCCGAAGATCGTCGAAGCGCTTCAACCACATGCATCAAGCAAGCGCTTCCTGCACCCGCTGTAACCGAAGCGAACGGAGAACAGTCGTGGCCCAAGCCGCAGCCGTGGCGAACCCGCCCGCGCCACCCCGGCGGCGCCGTGCCTCCGCGACGCCGCGCAGGCTGCCGTACCTGCTGATCGCCCCGGCGGCCCTGCTGATGCTGGGCTTCATCGCCTACCCGGTGCTCAGCGTCTTCTACTACAGCCTCCAGAACTACAACCCGACCAAGCCCTGGCGGAACGGCTTCGCCGGCTTCGGCAACTTCACCCAGGCCTTCGCCCACGACCCGCAGTTCTGGGACACGCTGACCTTCAGCGCCCAGTGGGTCGTGGTGGAGGTCGGGTTGCAGCTGCTGCTCGGGCTGGCGCTCGCGCTGATCGTCAACCAGACCTTCGTGGGCCGGGCGCTGGGCCGGGCACTGGTCTTCTCGCCGTGGGCCGTCTCCGGCGTGCTGACCTCCGCCATCTGGGTGCTGCTCTACAACTCCCAGACAGGCATCACGCGTTACCTCGCCGACGCGGGCATCGGGTCCTACGGCACCAGCTGGCTGTCGGACACCTCGACCGTCTTCCCGGCGGCCGTGGTCGCCGACCTCTGGCGCGGCGTCCCCTTCTTCGCGATCCTCATCCTCGCCGACCTCCAGTCCGTGTCGAAGGACCTGTACGAGGCCGCCGAGGTCGACGGGGCGGGCCGGCTCAAGCAGTTCTGGCACATCACGCTGCCGCACCTCAAGGACGCCATCGTGCTGTCCACGCTGCTGCGCGCGGTGTGGGAGTTCAACAACGTCGACCTTCTCTACACCCTGACGGGCGGCGGCCCGGCCGGCGAGACGACCACCCTTCCCCTGTACATCGCCAACACCAGCGTCGACGCCCACAACTTCGGCTACGCCTCGGCGCTGACCACGGTGGCGTTCGTGATCCTGCTCTTCTGCTCGGTCGTCTACCTGCGGCTCAGCAAGTTCGGAGGCGAGACGAAGTGATCACCGAGATCGCACCGACCGCACAGCCCGTGGCGACCGAACCCGCCCGGCCCGGGAAGCGGCGCCGGGCCTGGGACGAGGTCCCGCGCTGGCAGATCTACCTGCCCCTCGGGATCTACCTCCTCTTCACCCTGATCCCGTTCTACTGGATCCTGCTCTTCGCCGTCCGCCCCGCCGGATCCACCTCGCTGGTCCCCTGGCCGGTCACCTTCGACCACTTCCAGAAGGTGTGGACCGAGCGCAGCTTCGGCACGTACTTCACCAACAGCGTCTACGTCGGCATCGCGACCCTGGTGCTGACCACGGTCGTGGCGCTGGCCGGCGGCTACGCCCTCGCCCGCTTCGACTTCCGGCTCAAACGCGGCTTCATGCTCGCCCTGCTCTGCTCCCAGTTCGTGCCCGGCGCGCTGCTCCTGGTGCCGCTCTTCCAGATCTTCGCCAACCTGCGGATGATCAACTCGCTCGGCAGCGTCGTCATCGCCGAGACCGTCTTCCAGCTCCCGCTGTCGATGATCCTGATCAGCGGCTTCATCAGGAACGTGCCGTACTCCCTGGAGGAGGCCGCCTGGGTCGACGGCTGCAACCGGCTCACCGCCTTCCGGATCGTCGTCCTGCCGCTGCTGCGGCCCGGGCTGATCGCGGTCGGCTCGTTCGCCTTCGTGCACGCCTGGAACCACTTCCTGTTCGCCCTGATGTTCCTCTCCGACCAGGGCAAGCAGACCATCCCGGTCGGCCTGAACACCCTGATGAGCGCGGACAGCGTGGACCTGGGAGCGCTGGCGGCGGGCGGGATCGTCGCGGCCGTACCGGTCGTGATCGTCTTCGCCTTCATCCAGAAGTGGCTGATCACCGGCTTCAGCGCCGGGGCGGTGAAGGGATGAGACACCTTTCGGACCGCTCGGGACAAACGCTTACCCTGCTCGCAAAGATCGACAACGCAGGGAGGACCCCATGACCGTCGACATCGTCCTGGCGGGAGCGCGCGGCCACGGCCGCTGGCACCTGGAGAACATCCGCCGGCTCCAGGAGAAGGGGATCGTCCGGCTGGCGGGCATCTGCGAACTGACCCCGCTGGGCCCCGACGAACTGCCGGAAGGCCTCGAAGAGCCCGAGCAGTCCGGTGACTTCGGCGCGCTGCTCGACTCGACCGGCGCCCGCGTCGCCGTGATCTGCACCCCCATCCCCACCCACACCGACCTGGCCCTGACCGCGGCCGAGCGTGGCGTGCACATGCTCCTGGAGAAGCCGCCGGCACCGTCGTACGCCGAGTTCCGGCGGATGGCGGACGGGGTCGCCAAGGCGGGCGTGGCCTGCCAGATCGGCTTCCAGTCGCTGGGCTCGCACGCCGTGCCCGCGATCCGCAGGCTGATCGAGGAGGGCGCGATCGGCGCGGTGACGGGGGTGGGCGGAGCGGGCGCCTGGGCCCGGCCCGAGTCCTACTACCGGCGCGCGGCCTGGTCCGGCAGGCGGCGTCTGAACGGCGTGGACGTGGTCGACGGAGTCCTCACCAACCCCCTCGCACACGCCGTCGCCACCGGGCTCGCCCTGCTCGGCACCACCCGCGCCGAGGACGTCACCGGCATCGAGACCGAACTGCTGCGCGCCAACGACATCGAGTCCGACGACACCTCGTGCGTCCGCGTCTCCACCCCGCGCGGCCCGGTCACCGTCGCCGCGACGCTCTGCGCCGAGGAACCCGGGGACCCGTACGTCCTGGTGCACGGCGACCGCGGCCGGATCACCTTCTGGTACAAGCTGGACCGGGTGCTCGTACAGCGGGCGGGCCACGGCCCGGAGGAGACCGAGTACGGCACCACGGACCTGCTGGAGAACCTCGTCGACCACCTCACCACGGGCGCCGAGCTGCTGGTCGAGCCGGACGCGACGGGCGCCTTCATGAAGGTCGTGGAAGCGATCCGGCTGGCCGACGACCCGGCCGTGCTGCCCGCCGACGCCTGGCGACACCTCCCCGACGAGGACCGCCGGGTGGTGACCGGCATCGACGGGCTGGTCGCGGCCAGCGCCGACACCCTCGCCCTCTACTCCGAGCTGAGCGCCCCCTGGGCCCCGCCGAAAGAGGTGAGCACATGACGGACGCCGCCCTGCTGCTGAAGGCCGCGGGCCGCCCGGTCGGCTGCTACGTGAGCCACCCCAGGCTCCCGGAGCGGCTCTCCCCACGCCCCTACCTGCACCCCGTCACCACCCTGGCCGGCACGGCGGTCACCGAGCTGGCCCCCGCCGACCACCTCCACCACCTCGGCGTCGGTGTCGCCGTTCCCGACGTCGAGGGGCACAACTTCTGGGGCGGCCGGACCTACGTCCGAGGCCAGGGGCCGACCGAGCTGGACAACCACGGCACCCAGCGCCACGTGGCCTTCCAGCTTCGCGACCCCGACGGCTTCGTGGCGGAGGTGCGCTGGGCCGCGGCGGGCCGGGACCTGCTCCGTGAGCGCCGCACCGTCGCCGTCACCGAACTCACCGGCACCGCCTGGGCGCTGGACTTCACCTTCTCCCTCACCAACGTCACCGAAGGCCCGCTCTCCCTCGGCAGCCCCGCCACCAACGGCCGCCCCGGAGCGGCCTACGGCGGCTACTTCTGGCGGGCCCGCAAGGAGGCCTCGGCTCCGGACGTCTTCACGGCGGACCGGGAGGGAGAGGAAGCGGTGCACGGCGGGACCGCCGACTGGCTGGCGCTGGCCGGCGCCGACTGGACCCTGGTCTTCGCCGGGGCCACCGAGGAAACCCGCCGCGACCCCTGGTTCGTGCGCACCGCCGAGTACCCGGGCGTCGGCTCCTCGCTGGCGCACGCCGAGCGGCTGCCGGTCCCGGCCGGCGGGACCGTCGTACGCCGGATCGTCACCGTCGTCGCCGACGGCCGGCCCACCCGGGACGAGGCCGCCGCCCTGGCCCGCAAGGCGGTGACCCGGTGACGGCGACCTACCGCAACCCCGTCCTGGACGCCGACTGGTCCGACCCCGACGTCGTCCGGGTCGGCGACGACTTCTACCTCACCGCCTCCAGCTTCGGCCGCGCCCCCGGACTCCCGCTCCTGCACTCCCGCGACCTGGTCGGCTGGACCCTGGTCGGGCATGCCCTCGACCGCCTGGAACCCGAGGCGCGGTTCGCCTCCCCACGTCACGACTGCGGGGTGTGGGCGCCCTCGCTGCGCCATCACGACGACCGCTTCTGGATCTTCTGGGGCGACCCGGACCAGGGGATCTTCCAGATCAACGCCCCCGGGATCAGGGGCCCTTGGAGCCGCCCGCACCTGGTCAAGGAGGGCAGGGGACTCATCGACCCGTGTCCGCTCTGGGACGACGAGACCGGCGAGGCGTACCTCGTCCACGCCTGGGCGAAGTCGCGGTCGGGGATCAGGAACCGGCTGACCGGGCACCGGATGCATCCCGACGGCACCTCGCTGCTCGACGCGGGCAAGGTGATCGTGGACGCGGACCGGATACCGGGCTGGTTCACCCTGGAGGGCCCCAAGCTCTACCGGCACGACGGCTGGTTCTGGATCTTCGCGCCCGCCGGGGGAGTGGCGACCGGCTGGCAGGGCGCCCTGCGCTCCCGCGGGTTCTTCGGGCCGTACGAGGAACGGATCGTCCTGGAGCAGCGGGACACCGACGTCAACGGACCGCACCAGGGCGGCTGGGTGCGGACCGGGCGCGGCGAGGACTGGTTCCTGCACTTCCAGCAGCGCGGGGCGTACGGCCGGGTGGTCCACCTGCAGCCGATGCGGTGGGACGAGGACGGCTGGCCGGTGCTCGGGGACGAGGGCACGCCGGTCGCCGAACACCCGAGGCCCGAACTGCCCGCGCAGCCGGCCGCCGCGCCCGCCACGGACGACGACTTCCCCGGCGGACGGTTCGGCCGGCAGTGGCAGTGGACGGCCAACCCGGGGGACGGCTGGGCCACCCAGCACTCGGGAGACGGGCTGCGGCTCGCGTGCGTGCGCACGGGGGATGTGCACGACCTGCGCCGGCTGCCCCATGTGCTGACCCAGCGGCTGCCCGGGAAGCCGAGCGTGGTCGAGGTCGGCCTGCGGCTGGACGGCGTCGAGCCGGGGGCGCGCGCCGGGCTCGCGGTGCTCGGGGACGCGTTCGGCTGGATCGGGCTCGAACGTGGGGCGGACGGGGTGGTGCGGCTGGTGCACCGGTTCGCCGACGCCGTCGCCGACCAGGAACGGGACGCGGGCCCGGCCTGTCCCGCGCCCGGGGGGCGGGCCCGGCTGCGGATCGGGATCGGCGCGGCGGCGCGCTGCCGGTTCTCGTACGACGTGGGGGCGGGCTTCGTGCCCTCGGGGCCGGTGTTCGCGGCCACCCCCTATCGCTGGGTCGGCGCCCTGCTCGGACTCTTCGCCGCCGCGCCCGAAGGGCCGGGCCACGCCGGGGCGGCCACCTTCTCGCAGTTCCGGATCAGCGCCCAGTAACCGTCGTCCTTGGTGGGAGCCGCAATGACGCACCTCCGTAGCAAGCGCTTGCCGAATCGGGGCACCGCCCCCACCGGCGCGTGTCTCCACTGGATCCCGAAGAAGCGACCCGAGGAAGAGAGCCGACCGATGAAGAGCAGCATCCGCAGAAGCAGGCGTGCGGCCGTGGCCGTCGCCCTGGGCTCCGTGCTCGCGCTGACCGCCACCGCCTGCGGCGACGACGGCAGCGGCAGCGCGGGGGACAAGGGCAACGAGGGCTCGGGCAAGGGCACGATCACGTTCTGGGACAACAACGGCGGTGTCCGCACCGACGTCTGGAAGCAGATCATCGCCGACTTCGAGAAGCAGAACGCCGGCATCAAGGTGAAGTACGTCGGCATTCCCGCCGCGAGTGCCCAGTCCAAGTACGACACCGCCATCCAGGGCGGCGGTCTGCCCGACGTCGGCGGTGTCGGTACCGCGATGCTCGCCGAGGTCGCGGTGCAGGGCGCGCTGGAGCCGCTGGACAGCCGGCTGGCGAAGAGCCCGCTCAACGGCAAGCTGAACCAGAAGCTGCTGGACAACAGCCGGGCCGCGGGCGGCGGCGACCAGCTGTACCAGATCCCGACCTCGTCCAACAACGGTGTGCTGTGGTACCGGACCGACCTGTTCAAGAAGGCGGGCCTGGACGCGCCGACGACGTGGACGAAGTTCTACCAGGCCGCCGACAGGCTCACCGACAAGGGCAAGAACCAGTTCGGGTTCACGATCCGTGGCGGTGAGGGGTCGATCGCGCCGGCGCTCGACGCCGCGTACAGCCAGAGCGGGATCACCTCGTTCTGGAACGGCGACAGGACCACGGTCAACGACCCCAGGAACGTGACCGCGCTGGAGAAGTACGTCGCGCTGTACAAGAAGGACACGCCGTCCGCCGACGTCAACAACGACTTCACCAAGATGGTCGCGCAGTGGGACAGCGGCACGATCGGGATGCTGAGCCACAACCTCGGGTCGTACCAGGACCATCTGAAGGCGCTGGGCGCGGACAAGTTCCGGGGGCTGCCGAATCCGACCCAGGACGACGGTACGCGGGTGCAGATCTCCAACCCGGTCGACGGGCTGAGTGTCTTCAAGTCCAGCAAGAACAAGGCGGCCGCCTGGAAGTTCGTCGAGTTCGCCCTGTCGCACGAGGAGAACTCGAAGTTCAACGAGTCGGCGGGGCAGATTCCGGCGAACACGGAGGCGGCGTCCGACGCGTGGATCCAGCGGGCCGAGCCCACGAAGCTGGCGGCCGAGGCGCTGAACGGTGCCGGTACGAAGATCGTGCAGTTGCCTTATTACCTGCCGGACTGGAACACCATTTCCAAGGCCGACAACGAGCCGAACTTCCAGAAGGTGCTGCTCGGGAAGATGACGGCGAAGGAGTTCCTGGACACGCTGGCCGATCAGCTCGACAAGGCGCAGGCCGACTGGAAGAAGAACCACTGATTCGGGTGGTTGCGGTTGTGGGGGACTGCGAGTCCGTAGTGGCTGGTCGCGCAGTTCCCCCAAGAAGGTCAGGAAGGTGAACCTCCGTGTCCCTTACGCGCAGACAGATGACCTCCGCGGCCCTTGCCGCCGTTCCCCTCGTGGGCAGGTCCCCCCGGGGAGAACCTCGCACCCTCTACATCGCCGGTGACTCCACCGCCGCCCAGAAGACCGCTGACGAGGCTCCCGAGACCGGGTGGGGCATGGCGTTGCCCTTCTTTCTCCGGAAGGAGGTCGCCGTCTCCGACCAAGCCGTGAACGGACGGAGTTCCAAGAGCTTCGTCGACGAGGGGCGGCTCGACGCGATCCTCGCCACCATCCGGCCGCACGACCTGCTGCTCGTCCAGTTCGCGCACAACGACGAGAAGAGCGCCGATCCGACCCGGTACACCGAGCCGTGGACGACGTACCAGGAGTACCTGCTGGAGTACGTCGAGGGAGCCCGGGCGCGCGGTGCCCGGCCCGTGCTCGCCACCCCGGTCGAGCGCAGGAGGTTCGACGCGGACGGCAACGCCGTGCCGACCCACGGCGACTATCCGGCGGCGATGCGTGCGCTGGCCGCGCGGGAGCGCGTGGCGCTGCTCGACATCGAGGCGCTGTCGCTGGCCCTGTGGCAGTCGCTGGGCGTCGAGGCGACCAAAACGTACTTCAACTGGACCGACACCGAGCAGGACAACACGCACTTCAACCCGCCGGGGGCCATCGCGGTGGCCCGCCTCGTGGCGCAGGAGCTGCTGCGCACCCGGGTGCTGTCCCGGCGCGACGTCGTCCGGCTGCACGAGGACATCCCGACTTCCTGGATCACCTGGCCACCCGCATAGCCGAGGAGAACCGCACAGTGCGTACACAGATATGTCATGGACGCGTCATAGGGGCGCTGGCCGGCTGCACGGCTCTCGTGCTGGCCGCGACCGGGACCGCCCAGGCCGCCGCCCCGCACCGGACCGCGCCCGACCGGCAGGTGCTGGCCGCGCACGACGGCTGGGGCTCGGCCACCACCGGGACCACCGGCGGGGCCGCCGCCGACTCCGCGCACGTCTACACCGTCACCACCTGGGACGAGTTCAAGGCCGCCCTCGCCGACGGCGGCAGCGCACCGAAGATCGTCAGAGTGGTGGGGACGATCGACGCCGACGGGCCCAGCTGCGACTCGTTCGCCGTGCCCGGCTACGACTTCGCCACCTACCTCGCCACGTACTCGCCGGAGGCCTGGGGACGCTCCACCAACCTGGACAACGAGCCCGACGACAGCCCGGAGGGGCTGCGCCGCGCCTCCCAGGCCCAGCAGGACGCCTACGTCAAGGCCTACGTCCCGGCCAACACCACCATCATCGGCATCGGGAAGAACGCCGGGTTCAAGGGCGCCAGCCTGCAGATCAAGGCCGTCGACAACGTCATCGTCCGCAACCTGAGCCTCGAGAGCCCCCTCGACTGCTTCCCGCAGTGGGACCCGACCGACACCGCCGACGGCAACTGGAACTCCGAGTACGACAGTGCGGTGATCTACGGGTCGACCCATGTCTGGATGGACCACGACACGTTCACCGACGGCGACCACCCGGACAGCACCCTGCCCTACTACTTCGGGCGGATCTACGAACAGCACGACGGCGAACTGGACATCGTCAAGGGCGCCGACTACGTCACCGCCTCCTGGAACGTCTTCGAGGACCACGACAAGACGATCCTCATCGGCAACAGCGACAGCGCGTCCACCGCCGCCGTCGACCGGGGCCACCTCAAGGTCACCTTCCACCACAACCTGTTCAGCAACCTGGTGGAGCGGGCACCCCGGGTGCGGTTCGGGCAGGTCGACTCCTACAACAACCACTTCGTCGCCGGGGACGGCTACGGCTACAGCTACGGCATCGGCATGGAGTCCCAACTCGTCGCCGAGCACAACGCGTTCACCCTGCCGGACGGCGTCGGCGCCGGAACGGTCCTGAAGAAGTGGAAGGAGGCACCGCTCACCGCCGACGACAACTACGTCAACGGCGAGCTGACGGACCTCATCGCCGTCCACAACGCCCAGGTCCCCGGCGAGATCCTGCAGTCCGGGGCCGGCTGGACCCCCACCCTGCGCACGAGGACCGACCCCGCGCGGGCCGTGCCGCGCATCGTCGACTGCGGCGCGGGCGCCGGCCGGCTGCGCTGACCCGACCGTCCCGGGGGCCGGGGCACTTCGCGCTCCGGCCCCCTGCGACCCCTCACCGCGAAGGACGTACCGCCACCCTGCTCTCCGTCCCTCTCCGTCGCCAAGGAGCACCCGCATGTCCTCGCCCCACCTCCCTCTGCCCAGACGGGGTTTCCTGCTCGCGAGCGCCGGGGCGGGCGCCGCGCTCGGCCTGGCCGCCCTGCCCGCGCACGCCGCCGGGCGCCCCTTCGGGCGGTACGGGTCGCCCGAGCGCCGCCGCACCCCGGGGACCCTGTACGTCGACCCGCACGGGCGCGGCGACTTCACCACCGTCCAGGCCGCCGTGACCGCCGCCACCGGCAGCGGCCGGACCCTGGTCCTCGCCCCGGGCGTCTACCGGGAGACGGTGGCCCTCGACACCACCCGTACCGAGGCCACCTGGATCGGCGCCGCCGAGAACCCCCGTGACGTGGTGATCGTCTTCGACAACGCCAACGGCACCCCCAAGCCCGGCGGCGGCACCTACGGCACCTCCGGATCCGCCACCACGACCGTGCAGGCCGACGGGTTCACCGCCCGCTGGATCACCTTCGCCAACGACTGGCTGCGCGCCGATCACCCGGACATCACCGGCACCCAGGCGGTCGCCGTCAAGGTGCAGGGCGACCGGAGTGCGTTCACCGACTGCCGGTTCCTCGGCCACCAGGACACCCTGTACGCCGACTCGACGGCGCTCGGCACCTTCGCCCGCCAGTACTTCGCGCGCTGCTACGTCGAGGGCGACGTCGACTTCGTCTTCGGGCGGGCGACCGCGGTGTACGAGCACTGCCACTTCCGCACCCTGGACCGCACCGACCTGGCCGCCCCGCCGTACGGCTTCGTCTTCGCGCCCTCCACGGCGGTCGCCAACCCGCGCGGCTACCTGGTGACCAGGAGCCGGGTGAGCAGTGCGGCGCCGGACGCCTCCTACAAGCTGGCCCGCCCGTGGGTGCCGGGTTCCGACACCACCGCCCGTCCGATGCTCACCGTCCGCGAGACCTGGCTCGGCCCCGGCATCGACGCGACGGCTCCCTACACCAACATGTCGGACACCTATCCGTGGCAGAACCAGCGGTTCGCCGAGTACCGGAACGCCGGGCCGGGCGCTGTGATCTCCGTCCCCGGGAACCGGCCCCAACTCACCGCCGCGGAAGCCGGGGCGGCGACGCGCGAGACCTATTTCGGTGACTGGAAGCCCTGGAAGGAGGACTGCTGACATGCGTCGGCGCACCCTCCTGGCGGGCGTCACCGGCGGTCTGCTCACCGCCGCCGCCCGACCCGCGTCCGCGGCCGGCCGCCGGGTCCTGCACGTCCGTCCCGGGGAGTCGGTCCAGGCGGCCGTCGACAGGGTGGACGGGCCCGGCTGGACGATCGTCGTGCACCCGGGGACGTATCGCGAGGTCGTCGACGTCCCGCAGGATGCTTGCGAGTTGACGATCCGTGGGGCCCTTCGCGATCCGTGCGCCGCCGTCATCGTCTTCGACCACGCCAATGGCACGCAGAAGCCGGACGGGACCACCTACGGCACCGCGGGCTCGGCCACCTTCACCTCGGCCGCCCCCGGGCTGACCGTCCGGGACCTGACCCTGGCCAACGACTGGCTGCGCGCCGACCACCCCGAGATCACCGGCACGCAGGCCGTCGCCGCGTACCTGACGGGCGACCGGACGCACTTCGAGAACGTCCGGCTCCTCGCCCACCAGGACACCCTGTTCGCCGACACCACCGAACCCGGCTCCTTCGACCGGCAGTTCTTCCACCGCTGCCACATCGAGGGCGACGTCGACTTCGTCTTCGGGCGGGCGCGGGCGGTGTACGAACACTGCCACTTCCGCACCCTGCAACGGGACGTGTCCTTCACCCCCAAGGGCATGGTGTTCGCGCCCTCGACCGCCCGTGCCGACCCTTACGGGTTCCTCGCCGTCCGCTGCCGGTTCTCCTCGGCCGCGGAGGACGGGGCGTACAAGCTGGCGCGGCCCTGGGTGCCGACGTACGAGACCACCGCCTGGCCCTCGCTGGTCGTGCGGGACAGTCTCATCGGCCCCGGGATCGACCCCGTCGCGCCCTACACGAACATGCGGGACGCCTATCCCTGGCAGTCCATGCGGTTCGCCCACAGCACGTCGTTGTCCGGCGGGGCCTCCATGGGCGTACACCTCGGTTCTGAT